>JADFMZ010000045.1 GCA_022563615.1 Planctomycetota bacterium | reverse complement strand
GGGCGTCGTCCCGCAGCAGCCGCCGACAATGTTCACGCCGTCCACTTCCACAAACTCAACCAGCCAGCGGGTCAACTCGTCGGGGGTCAGGGCATAATAGGGCTTGCCGTCGACAAGCTGGGGTAGGCCGGCGTTGGGTTGAACGATCAGCAGGCGGTCGCACGTTCGGCTCAGAAAGCGAACGGATTCGCTCATTTCCTGCGGGCCCGTGGCGCAGTTCAACCCGAACGCGACGACCTGCGGGTAGGGGTCGATGGCGGTCCAGGCGGCGGCGATGTCCGTGCCGACCAGCATCGACCCCGTCGTTTCGATCGTAACTGTGCACAACACGGGAACATGCCGGTTCTTTTCGACCATCGCATCCGTAGCCGCCATGATGGCCGACTTCGATTGCAAAATGTCCTGGCACGTTTCGATCAGCAGCGCATCGACCCCGCCGTCGAGCAGGCCTCGCACTTGCTCGGTGTAGCTGTCCACGAGGGCGTCCCACGTGGTCTGTAAGAGCGACGGCAGCTTCGTTCCGGGTCCCATCGAGCCGATCACGAATCGCGGGTGCGACGCCTTGGTGAACTCGGCACAGGCTTCGCGGGCGATCTCAGCCGCTCGCTTGTTGATCTCATAGGTCTTGTCTGCGATGCCGAATTCGGAAAAGCCGATCTTGTTGGCCCCGAACGTGTTGGTCTGGACGGCGTCACAACCCACCGCCAGAAAGGAATGATGAATGTCGCGCACGACGTCGGGCCGAATCAGCACCGGCATCTCGGTGCAGTTCTCCAGCCCGTTGTAATCCGAAAGCGGCAGGTCGCGCTGCTGCATGCTCGTGCCCATGGCCCCGTCAAACACGAGCACGCGCCGGCGAACGGTTTCAAGAAACAGTGATTTTTTCATCGTCGTCGTCCAGCCCCGAGCCGAAAGTCGAAAGTCAAAGGTCCAAAGTCACAAATGGTCCGCACGGCGGACCCTACTTAGGGTCTGATTCCCGACCTTCGACTTTATGACCTTTGACCTTTAACTCTGTTCAGTAGGGTCCGCCGTGCGGACCATAGTCGTCGGATCGCAACGTCCTACCCCGGCTTGGTCATCGACATCGCGTCCAGTGTCTTATCCAGTTCCGCCTCGGGTAAGACCTTCATTTCCTTGGCTACCTGGCGGACGGTCTTGCCGGTGGCGAAGGCCTCTTTGGCGATGGCGGCGGCTTTGTCGTAGCCGATTTTTGGGGCCAAACTGGTGCACATGGCTAATGATCCTTCGATCAATTCCCGGCAGCGCTCTTCGTTGGCCTCGATGCCGACTACACACCGATCGGCAAAGACTCTGGCCGCACTCGCCAGCAGCCGCACCGATTCGAGCAGGTTGTGGGCCATCAGCGGCATGGCCACGTTGAGCTCGAAATAGCTCTCGCGACAGGCGAGGGTGACAGCCATATCGTTGCCCATCACCTGAGCGCAGACCTGAATCAGCATCTCGCTCATCACCGGGTTGACCTTGCCGGGCATGATGCTGCTGCCGGGCTGTACGGCGGGCAGCTTGATCTCGCCGATGCCGCACCTTGGCCCCGAACCGAGCAGGCGAATGTCGTTGGCCACCTTGCTCAGGCTGACCGCGATCGTTTTGATCTGACCGCTGACTTCGCAGACCGCGTCCTTGGCGGCCTGGGCCTCGAAGTGATCGGCAGCCTCAACGAACTCGATCCCCGTGGCTTCGGCTAACGCCTTGCACATTCGCCGTCCGAACTCGGGATGAGTATTGATCCCCGTTCCGACGGCAGTCCCTCCGATGGGCAGCTCGCGCAGCGCGCGGACAGCCTTGTTCGCCCGCAATACGCCCAGCTCGACCTGCCGCGCGTACCCGGCAAACTCCTGCCCGAGCCGCACCGGCGTGGCGTCCTGCAAGTGGGTCCGGCCGATCTTGACGATGCGGTCGAATGCCTTGCTCTTGTCGCCCAAAGCTTTCGCAAGATGCTCCAGCGCGGGCGCGAGATCATGCTGGATGGCTTCCGCAGCCGACACATGGATGGCCGTCGGGATCACGTCGTTGGACGATTGCCCCATGTTCACGTGGTCGTTGGGGTGGATGGGCTCGCGCGAGCCGATGGTCCCGCCGGCCAGCTCGATGGCCCGGTTGCCGATGACCTCGTTGGCGTTCATGTTGCTGCTGGTGCCCGAGCCGGTTTGGAAAATGTCGAGGGGGAACTGGTCATCGAGCTTGCCGTCGATGACGTCCCCAGCGGCCTTGATGATGAGATCGGCCCGCTCGCGGTCGAGCTTGCCCAGAGCGAGATTGACCTTTGCGGCGGCCTGCTTGATCAGGCCCATCGCCCGGATAAAGCGGCGCCCGAACCGGTAGCCGCTAATCGGGAAGTTCTCAACCGCCCGCTGGGTTTGGGCTCCCCAGTAGGCGCCGGCCGGTACGGTCATCTCACCCATGCTGTCTGTCTCGATGCGCGTTTCTGTTGTCATGCTGCCACTCCCTAGGCGAACAGACGATGTGTGATGTACAGTCTCATTTCGCGGGTACGCACTATTCTATATCTTGAGCCGCAATCCGGGCTTTGACGATCGACCCTTCGAACCACAGGCGTCTGGACATCGTACGCCGATTAAGGTCGTTGTGGTAGGGCGCAGAGCCTTTCCCAAGAACTTCCGCCGCACCGATTGTTAGCCAACACAACACTAGCGCTCCGCTTTTACCTATGGGATAGACGTCAGGCGATGTAGGGTCCGTTACAGAATCGGCGGACCACTTGCCCTGGATTTCGGAAGAGGCGCCAACATGGACGCGGAACCCAATCAGAGCCCCGAGCGCCAGCGAGCGGGTTGCCTGGTGCTACGCTAGCGTCGGTGATACCCCGCGCTTGCGCTCGGGGCTCTGATTAATGCCCCCGATTCGGTCACGGACCCGGCGATGTTCGTCGTTTGGATTGGAACTGTCCTGCCGCCCATCCAACGCTACAATGCCGCACACTATGGATCTGGTCGTAGCCGACAACCTCGTCAAAGTGTTTCCTGCGCCGAAGGGGCGAGAGAAGCGAGCCGTCGACGGACTTAGCTTTCGCGTCGGCGAGGGGAAAATCTACGGCCTGCTGGGCCCCAACGGCGCGGGCAAGACCACGACGCTGCGGATGCTCAGCGGCCTGATGGCGCCCACAAGCGGGTCGGCCATCCTGGCTGGCTTCAACGTGGCGACCGAGCCCACCAACGTCAAACGCGTGATCGGGTTCCTGACCGCCAACACCGGGCTGTATCAACGCCTGTCAGCCCGGGAGCTGATCGTGTATTTCGCCCGGCTTCACGGCATGGAGTCGGACCACGCGCGGGACCGGGCGAACACGTTGATCAACCGGCTCGGCATCGGCGAATTCGCCGATCTGCGATGTGGTGCGCTCTCGACGGGACAGAAACAGAGGGTCAACATCGCACGGGCCTTGGTGGCGGATCCACCGATTCTCATCATGGACGAGCCCACGCTCGGGCTGGACGTGCTGAGCGGCCGCGTCATTCTCGAATACATCAAACGCCAGCGCGACCAGGGCAAGGCGATCATCCTTTCCACGCATTACCTCGACGAAGCTGAGACAATGTGCGACACCATCGGCCTGTTGCACGACGGGCGGTTGGTGGCCGAGGGGGATCTCGAATCGCTTCGCAAACTGAGCGGCCAGGAGAGGCTCAACGACATCTTCCTTAAACTCATCCACGCCGACGAAAAAGTTGAGGCCCTTATCGAATGAGCTTCTACGGACGCATCCGCACGATTTATGTCAAGGAGCTGACCGACATCCTGCGTGATCGGCGAACGCTGATTGCAATGATCGTTGTGCCGATCGTGCTGTATCCCCTGTTGATGCTTGGGTCCATTCAGGCCATCAGTTACCAGACCGAAACGCTGGCGCAGGAAGACATTATCATTGGAGTCCTCAGCGAATCGCAAGGCCGCTGGCTGTATCGGCTCATCGAAGCGGATGCGCAGGCCATCGAGAAAAATCGGCAGGATCTTGGACCCGATTCCCAAGAGGCCAAGGAGGAGCTGCCCTTTCCGCTGGCCAGCGCCGATATCCGCAGGTTTGCATCGCAGGATGAAATTCAGGCGCAGGTACGCAACCGTGTGATCCAGGTCGGCGTTATCCTCAACCCAAATGGACCACCTCAAACGACCCAAGAGCAAACGTCCGTGCAATTCTTCCTGGACAAGGAGGACGTGCGAAGTGCGAGCGCGTACCGACGGCTCGTGGATTTGATCGAGCGGACGACGGCGCGCATCGTGGCCGCCCGCAAAGCGCGCGCCGGACTGCCCGATGCGTTCGACCATCCCTTCGTCGTATCGGACACCGATCTTTCCTCTCCACCGTCGATCCTGGGACAGATCCTACCTTTGATCCTCGTGCTGATGACCATTACCGGAGCGATCTATCCCGCCATTGATCTGACCGCCGGGGAGCGCGAGCGGGGTACGCTGGAATCCTTGATGGTCTCGCCGGTGTCGGTGAACGACCTCATCGTGGGGAAGTTCCTGGTGGTGACCACGGTGGCGATCCTGGGAGCGGCCCTGAACCTGGCCAGCGTCACCGCGACCGTCCACTTCGGCGGCTTTGACAGGATGATCTCCACAACCAGTGAAGGCATACCCTTCGGTTCGATGCTTTTCATTCTTCTGTGCCTGATTCCGTTCGCGGTGCTGATGTCGGCCGTCATGATCGCCGTGTGCAGCTTTGCCAGGACGTTCAAGGAGGCGCAGAACTATGTCACGCCGGTCATTCTGGCCGTGTTGGTCCCCGGTGGAATAGCCGCCCTGCCGGCGACGAGGCTGGAGGGCATCATGTTGGTGATGCCGGTCGGCAATATGGTTCTGCTGGCGCGCGAAATCCTCTTGGGCGCCATCGTTTCATTTGAGCAGATCGCTTGGGTGCTTGTTTCGACGACGTTCTATGCGGCGGCGGCTGTGACCGTGGCGGCCAGCATCTTTGGACAGGAGTCGGTCGTGTTCGCCGACGCCGGCTCCTTCGGCAGTCTATTCTCGCGCCGCGCGTTGAAGCGATCCAACAAGCCGACGGTTTCCACAGTGATGTTGTTTACGGCGCTGCTATTTCCAGCCTGGTTCTTCATTCAAACAGCCTTGTCCCCTGAGCCGGGTGAAAGCCTTGGCGGCTTGCTGTATGCGACGTCTTGGCTGATGCCGGCGTTGTTTGTTGGTCTTCCGTTGTTGATCTTGTTGTACTGGCGCATAGACGTGGTCGGTAGTTTGGCCCTGCGTATGCCGAGCGGGCGTCACCTGGCCGCAGGCATTCTGATAGGGCTGTCCGCCTGGGTGCCGGTCCACGAATTATCGGTGCTGCAGTTTCAATGGCTCGGCGCGCCGGAATCGATCCGGCAATCGGGTGAAATATTGAAAGAGACTCTTCTTTCCATGCCCAGGGGGACCATGTTGCTGGTCGTCGCGCTCATCCCGGCTGTTTGCGAAGAGCTGCTGTTCCGAGGCTTCCTTCTGAGCGGGCTTGGATCATCGATGAAAAAGTGGACGGCGATTCTCGTGTCCGGTTTGGTGTTCGGAGTGTTCCACTTTTTCCTCTTCAAGTTTGCGTTGACGGCTGCTTTGGGCATTGTCTTTGCGTACCTGTGCTGGCAATCACGATCCATTCTTCCGGTAATGATCGCCCATTTTCTGCACAACGCGATCGGCGTCTTGCTCGGCCTTGGGGCGGAATCCGGCGAGGACGTCGCCTCGGAAGCCGCATGGGCTCATCTTCCCCTTTATGTCCTGGCGCTGGGTCTGCTGACTCTGGGTATTGGGTTGGCGTTGGCGTCCCGCCGGGCTGAGCCTCCCGCAAGCCGGCTTCTTCCTGCCATGGCAGAGGCGTAGGTATCCGTTGAAAAAGTGTAGCCTCGTTTCTCGTGAACGGCCCCGGCAGGAATCGATGTTACCCGCGAGGGGTGACGCTACACCAAGAGCCTATCCCCAAAAGTGTGGCACGGGTTTGTAACCCGTGCGTTTCACCGGTTGAAAACCGGTGCCACACGGGCTAATGGGATACGCTCAAAGAGCACAAAACACTCTGATGTCAGAGGGGTTCAATGCGCAAACGCAGTTCTCCCGACTTGACCTCGATTGAGGCAAATCGAAAAGCCCGACGTCCATTGGGCCAGATGAATCGGTTACGAAGGCGTACTTCAGCGACCTGTTCACTGGCCGACCCGATTTCGCGAATGATCGGATCAAGCGCGCCGGCGCCTGCCGACGGGTTGTGGCGACCTTGCCGGATGAACGGTTCCAAAAGGGATTCAAGCAGTCGCCGGGGCATAGGCAGCGACCCGCCACGAAGGCGGGGCAGTGTGATTTGCAGGTATCGACCGTCCTGAGTAACCGCAATCTTCAGATCCACGCTGGCGATGACACGCCATCCACGACGCGTGTACAAGGCGCCCAGGCGAATGTCGTCTGAGTCAAAATCCACCGCCAGCTCGGTGAACCGCGAACCCAGTCGGCTCGCGGCGTCGGGCCAGAGCTGCGGCAGCGCCGCCAGCCATTCGTTCACCGATCGTTTCGAGAGCACCAGATCGAACGGTTCGCCTCGAACGATTCGATCGCCGACGGAATCCAGAGTGTTCGTGGCATCTCGGCGCGCCTGATGCAGCCCCGCCGGATTCAGCGTCACCGGTCGATACCAGCCGGGCTTGTGTTGAAACGTCAGCCACAAGGCGGCCAGCCCGATCAATCCGATCGAAGTCGCCAGGATGCATACGCGCCGAAGAATGCGGATGGACTGTTTCCGTCTGATGCCCACACCCGCGATGCCAGTGGGTGCGTGTCTAAAGAACTTTGTTCGAGCCGCACCGGTAGAGTAGCGGTCCGGTTTCATCTGCACAAAGACTCTTCCCGCACAGTCTTAACTCGGTTCATTGCTGGTGCCTGCTCACACACGTTCCAGCGCACCATCACGCCTCAATTTGCGGGTGACGGGCAGCGTCATGTTGTCGTGTGCCACTGCTCTTGAGCAGTGTCCACGGCAGTTTTCGTGCAATTTGCGCACTGCTCAAGTGCAGTGGCACACCCACAGAACGACGCGCGACGTTGCATTAACGTGTAACGACCAGGAGCAGGATTACGAGGATGGACATCGCCAACAGGACGCCCAGGAGGATGACCCATTGCACCGACAACTTGCCGTGGGTCTTCGCGCTTTCCGGGTTTTCCTCGGAGGTTTGAATCACCTGTCCGCTGGTCGCCAGCGTTTCGAGCAGGCGGCGGTCATATCGTTTTCTCGCCTGGAACGGAGGTTCGCCGCTGGTGACAGCCTCCACGTCACTGATCAACTCGGCGCACGATGGATAGCGCTCGTCGGGTGACTTGGCCATCATCACCTCGATAATCTCCCCCACGCCGGATGAGAGCGACTCGTTGATGTGGTCCGGAGGCACCAGCACGTCTTTCAAGTGTTTGTGCATCACGGCCGAGGGGCTGGTGCCGTCGAATGGCACCTTTCCGGTGACCATGTGATAGAAGGTGGCGCCGAGTCCGTAGATGTCGGCCCGGGCGTCGATATCGATGTCCCCGCGAATCTGTTCCGGGCTGATGTAATAAGGGGTTCCGTAGGCGCGTCCCGCCTCGGCGGCGGCAGTGGCATAGTCCCCGACCTCGCGTGCAAGACCCATGTCGGCGAGCTTCACCACGCCCTCTCGGGTCAGCATCAGGTTCTTGGGTTTCACGTCGCGGTGAACTAGTCCCTGTTCATGGGCGTGTCGCAACGCCCATGCGCACTGGAGAACGATGCGCAGGGCTTCGGCCTCCTTGACCGGCGTGCCGTCGGACAACAGTTCATACACGGTCTGCCCGTCGATGAACTCCATGACAAAGTAGTGGTAGCCGCCGGCCTCCCCCACGTCGAAGGCCTGGACGATATTGGGATGATTCAGCCGGGCGGCGGCGCGACCCTCGCGGTAGAAACGGTCCACGAATTCCTGGTTCTCACTGAGACGACGTGGAAGCACCTTGATGGCCACCATACGATCCAGGCTGAGCTGCTTGGCCTTGAACACGACGGCCATGGCGCCCTGCCCGACCTTGCTGAAAATCTGATAACCGGGGATCTGCTGGGCCGGCCGGTACATCGAGTCTTCGTCCAGCGCGCGATTCAGCCGGGTGATCTGGCTGTGGGTGACGAACCCATGTTGGGTGAGCAGCTCCGCCAGGCCGGTCGGGTGCCCGTTCTTGTTCAGCGTCTTTTGCTCCGCGCGGACCAGTTCCACCTCTCCTGGCGTGCAGAGTTTGCGATCTACAACCAGCCGCGCAACCTGCGAGTCATCGATTGTTGACATGGGCGAACTCGTTGAGAAAAGGCCCAGCCGGGCGAATCGGCCTGGACTGGAACTGACCTACACCTGACAACCTACACTGTAGGAGCATAGAAAACCCGGATCAACTCGGAAAACGAACCTGGCCACCCTGAGGGCCTCATTCTCGACAACCAATGCCAATTCCTCGGGGCTTGTGGACCCTGCCAAGGAAACCTCCCACAAGAACTCCGATAATTCAATGGTGACCGCCGCATGCCGCCCTATCCTTCGCGACCGATGAGACGCGCCAGGTGAACCGCCGCGCGGACAGGATCATCAGATTTATACGCCAGCAACTCAGTCACAACCTCGTGCTGCCTGGCTGTGAAGAATTGCGGCTGCTCGTCGTCCCACCCAGCGAAGCCCAGCGCCGTCGTGATTCGCTCGACCAGGTGGTCAATGCCCGTGCCGTTCCGTGCTGATACCTCGATCCGATCCCGGCTGAGGTCAGCGACTTCGGGGGGCAACGAGTCCATGGGCCAGGCTGGAGTCAAATCGCCCTTATTGACCACAATCAGCCAATGGGACGGCTTCCCGGGCGCCCACCGGCGCCTGACAGCGCCGGAGCCCATGGGTTGCGAACCATCGAGCACCAGCAGGCGAACCTGGGCCGTCGCACCCACTTCCAACCCGCGTTCGATCGCCATCGTTTCCAGCGTGTCCGAGGATGGTTGCCAGCCGGCTGTATCCACGAGGAACAGGGGAATCCCCTGCATCTGGACCGGTTGGCCCACCCAGTCGCGCGTGGTGCCCGCAAGGGGCGATACCACCGCGGCGCTGCGTCCGACCAGGCGGTTGAACAGCGTTGATTTTCCGCTGTTCGGTGGGCCGACAATGGCCAGGGTCGCGCCTTCGATCAGTGTGCGTGCCGCGCGGAAGCCGCCGAGCATCACGCCGAGCCTCTCCCGAGCCTGTTCCAGGTCGCTTTCGATAATCGCAGCGATTCGCTCCAGGCTTGGCATTAGGTTGTGGTGTTGCCGGGCAATGAACCGTACCGCCCGGTCGGTCCGGGCCTGCTGCAACGCTTCGACGATCTCCTGTTGAATCCTGTTGGCAGCCGGCCAGACACGGGCGTATTCCTCACTAGATTCCCGGATCGGAGCGCCTTCGCGCTGTAGCGCCTCCAGGATTCGTTCAAGGATTCGCACGCCGCCGTGGGCGCATAAGTCCACCGCCGGTGGCACTCGATCCGGCACGCTGCTGACCAGGACATCATCAATGACCTCGTCGCCCACGACGAAGCGGCCATAGACAATCCGATTCGGCGCGTTTGCGGAAAAGGGTCGTGGGTTGTTGGCCCGGAACACGCGATCCACGATGATCGGGGCGTCCGATCCGGTCACGCGAACGACGCCGATCGCACCGGCGCCGGGCGGGGTCAACAATTCGGAGTAATTGGCCGGCCTGGAGATCATGCCCCCACATCCGCAAGGTACTTGGAATAGGCGAATCCAACCCCCCGCAGCGCCAAATCGGTTACGAAGGTGTCAATGAAATCGCAGTAGGGTTGCAGGAACTGCACATCACCGCCCGTTGCGATGACCTGTGGCCAACGATTCAGATGGGTCGCGTACGACTCGATCAGGCCCCGCGCGGCGCCGGCGATACCGCGACACACGCCGTTCTGAATCGCCTCGACGGTGTTGCGCCCGTAGGGTAACTCCGGGACTACTCGCGCAACCTCGGGAAGGATGGCCGTGTGCTCGTGCAGGGCGCGAAGCTGAAGGTCCACGCCCGGCAGGATCGCCCCACCCAACAAGGTTCCTTCATCGTCGATCAGATCGACCGTGACAGCCGTCCCGAACGCAACCACCGTGCACCCCGTTTGGATCTGCTCAAACGCTGCAGCCGCCTGGCAGACCCGATCAGTCCCGATGGCGCCGGGTTCGGGAACCGCTACGTCAATGGGAAGCGGGATGTCGGCGCCGACGACGAGCGCTTTGCGGTTCAGGCGTTCTTCAACCTCACGTTCGATCCGTGCCAGAGCTTCGGGCACGACTGAGCTAATAACGGTGGCCGCCGGCCCGTCGCCCGGCACCGCTTTCAGATGAGCCTGGAGCGCCTCGTCGAAAGCCGAGGCGTCGCTCGTCCGTACCGACAACGGTGTCGTAATCTGACGGTGTTGCCACCTACCGATCGACGTCGTCGTGTTGCCGATGTCAATCACGATCACCGGTGCGTCGGGGTCAGCCTGTGGAATGGGTTGAATCATTTTGAGCTATGTTGGATCATGATGGCGCAGCCAATCGAATCACAAGCTTCAGTCCGGATGCGCCTTGGCTCATTCTCTCAAGGCGACGGCTGCCATGCTCGCAAAAACGCGCGAGACACCTTCCGGAAGAAGGCACAGCCCTGCATCGTACTCCATTCGCACCCGTTCGTGACCCCGTGGCCCGCGCGCGATTCGCTCGCCAGCCTGCTCGCACGAAGGAGCCCATGACGACCCAAGCTCGACACTCAGCGTCCCGGCGTTCTGCTTGGTAGAAAGCCCTTTCCGCGTCATTGCCTATTACCCAACCCTCCAGCGGCGCTCCCCCCATTGTGTTGTTGATGGTCAGTGTCTTGCGGGTTCAAATATGCGTTTTGCACTGAATACGAAGGATGTGAAGAGTTAGATTGAAAATCCCACAACCTATTGTATGACAAGACGTTAGTTGTTTTTCGAAAGTTGTTGATTTGACGTCCTGGTCTATTGACGGAAGGGTCGTGTTCCATTACAAATTGGTCGTCCTTTTGAGGTACACACGTACTCGCTTTCGAAAGTTCCAGCGTTGTGCGTTGACGGGCCAAGGAATGCGGCTGTCATAGCCGTGGCGAACTTCCGGGGTTGAGATTGTTCTCTTGATCCCGGAAGTTATTTTGCGCCGGCAACGGATACCTTACCGATCAAGGGAGTGCAAGTCACGGCTGACACATGTGCTATCTTTCACACCGCCACGGTTGTCGCAAACCAGGCGCTTTGTCGTGAGCATTATCGCCTGACGCTCCGCGTCGAATCGTTTGCGCCGTCTCTGCCGGGCCAGTTCGTACACCTTTGCCCGATCACGCCCCCGCCGGGAGCTTATCCTTCGGAGCCGGTTGGCGACGGACCGGTTGGGAACGACCGGCTCAGCAACGCGAGCAGACCGCTGTTGCGACGCGCGTTCAGTATCGCCGGCCTGCGAAACGCCCCAAGCGGCGTGCACCTGGATGTGATGTATCGGGTCGTCGGGTCGGCCACAAGATGGATGGAGTCCTTGGCGGAAGGGGATTCGCTCAGTTGCATGGGTCCGCTGGGCAACAGCTTTCCCATCCAGGAACGTAGGCCGCTCGCGTGGCTGGTGGCTGGAGGCGTGGGTCTGCCGCCGATGTTGTGGTTGGCGGATGCACTCCATCGATCGGGCAAGAATGTGGTGGCCTTTTGCGGTGCGCGCAGCGCCGAATTGCTCGCACTGACCTTGGATCCGAACCAGCCGCCTGACCATAGCGCTCGACGGGCAACGCCGTCGGCGCTGGAATTCGCACGGCACCAAGTGCCGGTGGTGATCAGCACAGATGACGGATCGCTCGGTTTCTCCGGGCACGTCGGTCTGGCGCTGGCCGCCTACGTGGAGGCCAATCGCACCGCGACCGACGACGTCGTGCTCTACACCTGCGGACCGGAACGCATGATGGACTCCGTCGCCGCGTTCTGCCGGGCGCGTAAGATCGAATGCCACGTTTGCATGGAGCGCGCGATGGCTTGCGGGACGGGCATGTGCCAATCGTGTGTCGTTCCGGTGCGCGATGAGGCCGATTCGGCGGGTTGGCGATATCGCCTTTGCTGCACGGATGGCCCCATCTTCGAAGCCCAGCGGGTTATCTGGAAACCGATCGGGGCAATCTGATGGATTCGGAAGCCTCTGCCATGTTTTGCATGGGCGACTCGCCCGGCCGGGCTTCCGGCGGCGGTCGCCAGCAACGCTTACAGCGGGGTTCGTAGCTTTCCGGACCGCCGACCAGCCGACCGTCGACGATCGGTGTGAGCCGTTGCGTGCGATCCCCGACCGACCCACACCGCGCACAAATCGCGTATGTGGTCACGGATTGATCCGCGATCGAGCAAAGATCCCGACAGAGGGGGAACGGGCGTCCCCAGCTATCCAGATCAAGACAGGCGACGATCACGTCGATGCCGCTTTCAGCCCACCGCTCCACGATCGGCCCCAGGTCCGTAGCGAAAAAGTGCGCGTCATCGATCGCGATCAACTCCACGGCTGAATGGAGGTGCTCAAGCATCCTGCTCGGGGATGAAACAGCGAACGCCGAGTAGGACTTTCCAGCGTGCGACACGAGGGCGTCGCAGCGGTAACGGTCGTCGATGAGATGTTTGAACGCCACGCCGGCGCCGGATTTCAGGGATGTCAGTTGCCTGAGCAACTCCGTGGTCTTGCCGCTGAACATGCACCCGCTCAAGACGGTTACAGCGCCGCGCCGGGCGGTGCAGTCCGCGTCGGATCCTGGACGATCGGTTCGGGAAGTCATTTCGCCCATTGTGCCGGAAACGCTAGCGGCTGCCAAGACCGAACGGATTTCAACAAAACGGCCTGGACGCCTTCTTCAACGTGCGGATACAGCGTTGCCGCTAGTGCTTTGTCACAGCTAAATCTTCCGGTTCGGTCTACGCCGTGTCGTGCCCCTACACTGCACAAGAGCAGTGGCACAAGACATCAGGACGCTGCCCGTCACCCA
>JADFMZ010000372.1 GCA_022563615.1 Planctomycetota bacterium | reverse complement strand
GGGCCTGTCGCTTCTCGGCCCTTATCTCCAAAGCCGGATCCCGAACGGCGCGCTGCAGCAGCCGAAGGGAACCCTCCCCGATATGGCGCACGTGCAGAACCTCCCAGCGATCAACGAGTTTTGCGAACGCCTTGCTCTGATCTTCGTTCAACTCAGCTTCGATTTGTTCCATCAGGGCCGTTGGGCGTTGTGTGACTACGGCCATCTCACGCGTAGCTTGGAGGACGCCGGGCGTGGGCACTTCGCCCGGGGCCAGCCTGCGCGGCGCCCGCGGATCCATCGCCATTATTTCTTGTTCATGCTCCGCGAAAATCCGGTCGATGGCCTCTCCTTGCTTTTCGCCTAATTTCAGCGTTCTGGTCATCGAATCGTGCAACTGTTTGATCTGAGCCATGCGGCGCTGGATCATGGGTGATTTTGTGGATACATCGGGCGGGATGCGCTGAGCCACCGCCGCCTCCGGCGCCGCCCAAGCCATGACGCACACCAAAGCCGAACATAAAGTTTCTCGTCTTTTCATCGATCGAATCTCCTGCTACAAGGCGTTCCGCCAGCCGATGCGACCTGCTCGAGGCGCGTTACGGCGGGCATCTTGGACTGTTCCAGCGGGTAGCGTGAAACGTGACGCCACCTGAACGATTCTCGGATCGTTTTGTGTTCTTCGCGTTGGGTGGGTGGGTAACGTTGTGATCGTTCCATCCACTCCCGGACCGAATATTCGATCCTTGTGGATTGTAGCCGAACCATGCACCTACTGACAATCCTGGCGTTTGCCTTTCTCTTGTGGCGCGGCGAGATGCCGGCCTCCCGGCCCATTATCGGCAACCTATCACCGGCCAGCACTTTGGTTATCGTACTATTCCAGCCGATTCTGCTGGGTTTAGCGGCGTTTGCGGCATCCCGACGCGCTCGGCGATTGCTGACAAGCAGGGCGGTAAGTTGTCATCGCGCACAACGCTTTCACCATCGAGTTACATTGTTGTTGCGCGTGGCGCTGATCGGAGGGTTTGGATTTTCCGTGTTCGGAACGTCGTGGCCTGAGTGGTTCGCTTTCGAATCGATCAGCCCTCCGCTGCAAATCGTCGGCGACTGCATCGTTCTTTCCCCGTACTTCGCCGGCGCTATAGCCCTGTGGCTGGCGGCTTATCCTTATGAGCAAACCATCCGCCGCATGGACAGCTCAGGACCGGACGACTCGTCAATCAATCCGCCTTGGAATCTGGCTGCCTATCTCGACTTCAACATCCGGCATCATCTTCTGATTGTGGCTGTTCCAATGACCCTCATTCTGTTCGCCGCCGATTTGATCCGCTCGTATGGCGCCACCCTGACGCAATGGAGCCGTTGGCGGGGGGCGCCGGATGTAGCCTTGGGTGTGGTTGCCGCTGGGGTCTTCCTGGTGGCGCCGATCATGATGCGACGCATTTGGCGAACGGCCCCACTGGAATGCGGCCCTCTTCGCAGCCGTCTGGAGGCGTTGTGCCGTCGCAAGGGCATGCGCTGTCGTGACATCCTCGTTTGGAAGAGCGACGGGTATATGATCAACGCCGCCGTCATGGGCCTTGTGGCTCCGGTCCGTTACGTGTTATTGTCTGATGCGTTGTTGGCCAACATGACGCCGGCGCAGATCGAAGCGGTCTTCGGGCACGAGACGGGGCATGTGCGACACCGGCATATTCAACACTTCCTGGTGTTCGCGTTTGTCGGCTGGCTGCTGGTAACGGCCCTGATGGAGTTGTTGGGGCAAAGAGTATCGGCCCCTGGTTCGCGACCGATTGGAAGCGTTTGGACGGTGGACGGAATCGCCATAGTTGCGACCGCCTTGTTTTGGGGGCTTGGTTTCGGCTGGCTGTCCCGAAGGTTTGAGCGGCAAGCCGACTTGTTCGGCGCCCGGTGCGTTACCCCACCCGCCCATGAGTGCCTCCTTCCTTGCAGCGTTCATATCGATGAAAACACGACGCTCGACGGCGGTGATCGCGTGTGCGCAACCGGGGCGGCCGTGTTCGCATCCGCGCTGGATCGCGTAGCCTCGCTTAACGGTATCCCACGCGAAGAGCGGAGTTGGCGACACTCCTCCATCGCCAGCCGCGTGCGGTTTCTGGCGTCCGTCGCCGGAGACCCGCAGCGAGCGATTCGCTTTGAAAATTTGGTTCGCAGGATTAAGGTGGGGATTTGGTTGGCCGCGGTTGCTGGTGGGCTCCTGTCGGCATGGTATTGGACCGACCTTATGCAACGAACGGCACAGAGCACCCAATAGGACGGGGCTGGAAACGGGAAAGGACGGCATGGTCAAACCGGAAGCCAACGTCATCGACGGCACGGCGCTGAGTCTGCGGATTCGCAAGGAGGCGGCTGCGCAGGTGCAGGATCTGGGCCGGGAGGGCATCCGCGTGAGCCTCGACGCCGTCATGGTCGGGGATCCCCCCGCAGGCGAAATCTATGCCCGCTCTCAACGCAACCGCTGCCATGAGGCCCGTATGGACTATCGGCTGCACACCCTCGGCCGCGATGCCACCGAGAGAGACATCCGCGCCAAAATCCGCGAGCTCAACGAGAACCCCGGCGTGACCGGAATTCTGCTCAACATGCCGCTGCCGGATGGAATTGACACGCCGGCCATGCAATATTGCATCGACCCCTACAAGGACGTGGAAGGGGTCAACCCATCCAACATCGGCCTGCTCTTTTACGACAACCCGATTATCGCGCCCTGCACGGCGCTGGCGGTCATGGAGGTGCTCAAAGAGGCTCACATCGACCCTCGCGGTTTGGAAGCGGTGGTGGTCGGACAGGGAGCGGTGGCCGGCAAGCCCGTGTCGCTGTTCTTGTTGCAACAAATGGCCACGGTCACCTGTTGCCACATCGCCACACGCGATCTGAAGGAGCACACGCGCAGGGCGGATCTCCTCGTCGTGGCGGTTGGCAAGCCAGGGCTCATCACCGCTGACCACGTCAAGCCCGGCGCCATTGTCATCGACGTTGGAATCAATTCGGTGGTGGACTCAGACGGCAAGCGGCGGATCGTCGGCGATGTGGCCTTTGATGAGGTCAAGCGGGTGGCTGGTGTCATCACCCCGGTACCCGGCGGCGTCGGGCCAATCACCGTGGCCATCCTGCTGCGCAGTGCCGCCGACGCCGCACGGAATCAGCACAAGACGCCGCGGCGCCTAGGGTCGTAAGAAACACCAGTGCGTCGCTTCCGACGGCCCCGTCCACCCACAACGTGAGGGCGTGCACGTCGGCGTCGGACCTCGTCTCGATTCCTGCAAACTCCTGGTATACACTACCCAGCGGTGACTTCATGACTTCAACACAGATTCGACAACAATTTCTCGACTTCTTCGCGGGCAAGGGCCACGTGTTCGTACCCTCCTCCCCGGTCGTTCCGTACGACGAGCCGACGATCATGTTCGCCAACGCCGGAATGAACCAGTTCAAGCCGATCTTCCTGGGGATCGAGTCGCCGACCGACAAGCGGGTGGCCAACACGCAGAAGTGCATTCGGGCCGGCGGCAAGCACAACGACCTCGACGACGTCGGCAAGGACACCTATCACCACACGTTTTTCGAGATGCTGGGCAACTGGTCGTTCGGCGACTACTTCAAAGCCGAAGCCATCGAGTGGGCCTGGGAGCTGCTGGTCGATCGCTGGGGGCTGGAGGCGGATCGGCTGCACGCGACCTACTTCGAGGGGGACTCCGCCGAAGGGCTGGA
>JADFMZ010000044.1 GCA_022563615.1 Planctomycetota bacterium | reverse complement strand
CTGACGGGCGAGGCCGCCGGACCCCGCGCCGAAAAGGCCGATAGGAGGCCCGCATTCATGATACGCGCTCGTGTCTGGCGACCTTGAACAGAACCGGGAGCGCAAGACATCAGCCCGCGTCGCTAAGGCTGCGTGTGGTGCTAAAATCTGCGTCGAGGCACGAAACGCATGGGCGATTTGAAACGCGTATTCATTCTTGGGGCCGGGTTCTCGAAGCCGGCTGGAATGCCGCTGGCAACAGAACTCCTTCCTCAGCTTGTCACCAAGCTACAGCACGACGAGATGCGCAAATGGGTCGATGGCCTGTGTCGGCGGCTGGCTTGGCTTTCCGGAAACAATCAGCAAACGGACTCGTTCACTCCGAACATCGAACAAGTTTTTCAGTACGCGCACTTCGACGTCGAAGTACGGCGTCTGCAACAGCAGGTCGTACCGTTCGGTCGACAGGACGGCCTAACACCGTGGAACCAAGGCGAGTCGATTGAATGCTGGCTGTCGTATCTCGAGGATGCGCTCTGCGACGTCGTTTCCGAGCGCGAAGATAACTGCGATCTTACGCCGATCACGCGATGGGCGGAGGGAGTGAGTGAACACGACGCGGTGCTTACGTTCAACTATGACACGCTGGCGGAGCGCGGACTGGCAAAGTTGGGCAAGACTTGGAGCCACGGAATGGAGTGCGAAGGTAACAACGGGATCCCCGTCTACAAACTGCATGGCTCTATCGACTGGATCGTGGCGCACCGCTCTGAAAATTCCTCCAAGCTCGAGCTTCTCTTCGACAAGGCGAACACAAACCGCTCGGACGGCAAGACCGGACATGTCGAGGATGATTGTCGCCTGTGGCGCTGTCGGACGCGTGAACAGCGACGGAATTGGATCGACGGTCGCGATCTCCAGGGTGGAACATGGAAGACAGTCGGTATCGCCGGCCTCGGGGCGTACAAGGAACTTCATCGGATCCCGGGGCTGGGGCGCGTCTGGACGCGCGGAATGCGAGCGCTATATCACGCGGATCGCGCGGTCGTCGTCGGATTCGCGATGTCCGACTTTGATGCCATGGCGCAGATGCAGCTCGCAGAGGTCGCGCAGGCGCGCCAACGCGACGGTCGGCCTCTTCCTGTTTTCGTCGTCGATCCGTGCGCAAACGAAGCAAGTAACGACAGGTTCCGGCGTGTGTTTCGATCTGTAGAATTCATTTCTAGGAAACACGAGGAGTTCGACTGGTCGAGCCTTTCCTGAGTTCAAGCCGGCCTGTAGGGGATCTACCTGGGTAGCATGGCCAAGCCCCGATGCCAAGACGCAGCGAGGGGTGGGATTCCCACACCGTTGCTCGAAAGTGCACCAGGCGATAGGATTCTTGCGTTCCAGGATGGCGGGGCAGGAGCAGAATTGCGAAGAGTACGATGACACCGGAAGAGATTTGCAAGATTCTGACAAACCAGTTCGGCGACGCGATCGAGGAGAGCGTTTTCGAGAGCGGGCATCCGCATGCTCGGGTGGTTCCCGACCGCTGGCCTGAAGTTGCCCGGTTTCTGCGGGACGACGCGCGACTGAAACTCAACCTGCTTCGATCCATTACGGCGCTGGATCTGTTGGCCGACGACAAGCTCGCCTGCGTCTACGACCTGATGTCCGTGCCGATGGACGACCCGACGTCGTTGATTACGACGACCGTCGAGTTTGCGATCCGGGTGGTCGTGGACCGCAACGACCCGGTGATCCCCTCGGTCGCGGATATCTGGCCTACGGCGGACTGGCATGAGCGGGAGGCTTACGACCTGATGGGCATTCGGTTCAGCAACCACCCGGACCTACGGCGCATTCTGTGCCCGGACGACTGGGAGGGGCATCCGTTGCGGAAGGATTACGAGTTCCCGTTGGAGTACCACGGAATCCCCGGCACGACGGAATATGAGCTGCCGAATCCAAGGCATTGAGGTATTCCAATGGCGATCAAGCTTTCGACGAAGTCGATCATTTCACAGGATGTGCTCCGGGAAATCGGCGAAGCCCGGCTGGAGGAGTCGAAGGCGCTTCTGGACGCAGGATTCTATGCCGGCTCGATCTACCTCGGCGGGTGTTCGGTCGAGTGCTACCTGAAGGTGGCGGTTTGCGTGACACTTGGCTGGGATAAGCTGTTTGCAACCTTCAAAGTGCATGACCTGGAAGGTCTGCTTCTGTATAGCGGTTTCGATGCAAGGCTCCGTGCTGACACCGATGTGGCAGATAGTTTCGCCAAGATTAGAATGCTATGGAGAATCGAAGGCGACGATGACGTGCGTTACCGCCGACCGGTAGAATTCGATGAGCCGATTGCAAAGCGTTTTCTTCAGTATGTCTCCGATCCAACGATGGGAGTGGTATCGTGGTTGAGAATAGTGACATCCTGATTGCCAAAGAGCGCATCGAGAAGGCACTCTGGAATTTCGTAACTCCCAAAGCGTCGGGGAAGGTTTGGGTCGATTGGACGGAGTATGACCACCTCTTTGCACTGGTCGGAAGCGGAGGGTTCCAGGGTATGAACATCGTTGATCGTTTGGACATGGTTTGGGACTATCTGCGCCAGAAGGTGACCACCGACGATCTGCAATACCTATCGCACGTGGAGCCTATGGATCTTGACGAGTATAGTGCGCGCACCCGAGAGGTGTAAGCCCAAGAAGATTCCGACCAGCGGTTCATGCACCAGGCGATTTCTACTGTAAATCCTATGGCTGACACAACAATCGAATTTGAGGCAGCGCCGGATGTTCTGATCGACTTGGATCGATCCGAGCAGGGCGATCTGCGCACGGAGGAGATGCTGATCAACATGGGGCCGCAGCACCCTTCCACCCACGGCGTGCTGCGAATCGTGTTGCGCACCGACGGTGAGATGGTTCTGGAGGCCATCCCGCACATCGGCTATCTGCACCGCTGCGCTGAAAAGATCGGCGAGAACCTCCCGCCCTATCAGTACATTCCCTACACGGACCGGATGGACTACCTGGCGGGCATGAACAACAACCAGGGTTTTGCGCTGGCGGTCGAAAAGCTGAAGGGCATCGAGGTTCCGGCGCGTGCTCAGGCCATTCGCGTGATCTTCGCCGAGCTTAATCGAATCGCGTCACACCTGGTTTCCCTGGGCACCTACGGCTTGGACATGGGCGCCTTTACGCCTTTTCTATATTGTTTTCGTGAGCGGGAGATGATCCTCGACCTGTTCGAGGCCGCCTGCGGGGCAAGGCTGACTTACAGCTATCTGACTATCGGCGGCACCACTCAGGACCTGCCAGAAGGATGGGTGGAGCGATGCCGTGAATTCCTCGACTATTTCGAGCCCAAAATCACCGACTACAACAACTTGTTGTCGTTCAACCACATCTTCGTCAAGCGGACCGGGCGCGTGGGGGTGATTTCTCTGGAAGACGCCATCGCGTTCGGTTTGACGGGTCCGGTGCTCCGGGCCTCGGGCATTCGGTGGGATCTGCGCAAGATCATGCCCTATGACGGGTATGAGAAATACGAGTTCGACGTTCCGATCGGCCAGGCGGGGGGCACCCGGGAAATTCCTCATGGCATCGAGGTCGGCGATTGTTGGAGCCGTTACTATGTTCGGGTTCTGGAGATGACCCAATCGATTCGGATCGTTCGCCAGGCCATGGATCAACTTCCCTCGGGCGATTTCGTCGCCCCCAAGGTCAAGAACCTGAAGCTGCCGGATGACGAGGTATACGTCGAGGTGGAGAACCCACGGGGCCAGTTGGGCTTTTACGTGCGCGGAGACGGGTCAGCCATTCCCAGCCGGGTCAAGGCGCGCGGGCCCAGCTTCTGCAACCTGTCCATTACCAGCCACATCTGCCGAAACATCATGCTGGCCGACGTGCCGGCGATCATCGGCAGCATCGACGTTGTCATGGGCGAAGTGGATCGGTAGAGTAAAGTAGTCTGGCAATACTATGACGCAGATTTCCGTACCCTGGCAGCCGACTCAGCCGGTTCGATATGGACTCTTGTCGCGCCCGATCGTCGGGGTGGCGGTGTTCATCTATCGAATGGCCGCGCCCTTTGTGCGTCGTTTTCCCGGCCCGATTTTGATCGGAGCGGTGGTCGGCGTTTGTCTCATCGTCTGGCTGCATGCCCTGACCTACGCATACGTGGACGCGCGGATCCTAGGCGCGGCGTCGGTGTCGGCTGATCCAGCGGCTGCGATATCCTGGACCTCGCCCGGCACATGGGGGCTGCCCCCATCGACCGTAGCGGCGCTGATCGAATCGGCTGGCGGGCCGGCTGCTGCATGGTCCAGCATTTTGGGCTATCTGCTCTGGCCTTTGCAGTTCAGCCTGACGCGCGATCTGCTCGGTCTGGGAGGGCTCTTCGGGCTGTTCAACCTGATCCCGATCTACACCATCTGGTGGGAGCGAAAGGTGGCTGGGCGAATCCAGTCCAGGCTGGGGCCGATGCGCGTGGGTGGTTGGCATGGCTGGTCTCAGTCGGTGGCCGACGGAATCAAGTTGATTCTCAAAGAGGATTTGATCCCGGATGGGGCCGATCGGATTTTGTTTCGGGCGGCTCCCTATTTTGCGCTGGTGCCTGCGGGGCTGGCGTTCCTGGCCCTTCCGTTCGGGGCGGCCTACGTCTTCCGCGAGCTGGATGTGGCGCTGGTGTTCATTCTCGGCGTCCTGGGCATCGAGGTGGTGGGGATCATCATGGCCGGCTGGGCGTCCAACAACAAATGGAGCGTCTACGGCGCCATGCGCGAGGCCTGCCAGATGGTCTCCTACGAGATTCCGATGGGAATGGCTTTGCTCATACCCGTGGTCAGTGTCGGGTCACTTAGCTTGAGTGTGATCGGGGAAGCTCAATCCGAGGGATGGTTTTCGTGGCTGGTGTTCAGCAATCCGTTCACGTTCGTGGCGTTCGTGGCCTACTTCATCGCTTCGTTAGCCAGTTGCAAGCGGGCGCCGTTCGACCTGCCGGAAGCGGAAAGCGAGCTGGTGGCTGGGTTTCACACCGAGTATTCCGGTCTGCGCTGGGCATTTTTCTTTTTCGCCGAGTACGCGGTGATGTTCATCGTCGGCGGTCTGGCGTCGATCCTGTTTCTGGGGGGGTGGAACTCGCCGTTTCCGGCCTCCTGGGGCGCGTCCTGGAGTGACGGCATCCTCATGCAGGGGTTGAAGGGGCTGGTCTTCAACGGACCGATCTGGTTCGTGGCCAAATGCGTGTTCTTCCTGTATGTCCAGATCTGGCTGCGCTGGACGTTGCCTCGGATTCGGATCGATCAGGTTCTATATGCCTGCGTGCAGGTTCTGTTGCCGTTGACGATGCTACTGCTTCTGGGCAACACGCTGTGGGTGTGGGCTTCGATGTCGGACAGCCCGGCCTGGGCCGGCGTGGATCGAATCGTGACCTATGGTTTGGGCTTGATCGGGCTGGCTTTCGCGTTGATGTTCCCGGCGATCGCCGCGTATGGTTTCTACTTCCGTCGGCGTCTGGTGGGTAATCTCGTCCAGGACGCGATGCCTGGATCCTGACGACCTGATGCCTTACGCTAACGATGTCAACAACGACCTTTTCTTGAACCGAATGATTTTCAACGCGATGGCGAACTCCACACACCGAACGCGGGCCGAGGGCTTGGGTCTGCGCGATGCTGCACTCATTCGGTGCGCCCAAACATTCGATCATTCGCGCAGGCTGAAGCCTGCGGCTCAGGGGAGGGCGAAGATCTTCCCGGCTCTTGATTGTTTGCGCTGGCTGAACCCTGTGGTTGGGTTGGTGTGCCTTGCTGTTCTGGTCGTATGGGGTCCAGGCGCTTCGTCGGTCGCGGCGGCGGACACTTTGGCGAGCGATGTGGCGGGTGTCACCCAGGCGGTGCCGGGCGGGGTGCTCGAAGCGCTGCTATTCTATCTGGTGGCGGGCACGACCGTGATCTCATCCCTGGGGGTCTGCATCGCCAAGAACATCGTTCGTATGGCGGTATGGCTATTTGTGGCCTTGGGCTCGGTGGCCCTGCTCTATCTGCTGTTGGCCGCCAATTTCCTCGGCGCCATCCAACTGCTCGTTTACTCCGGCGGCACGCTGGTGCTGCTGATCTTCGGCATTATGTTGACCAGCAAATCCCCCTGGGTGCGGTTCGAGCCCCACAGGCTGGAGTTATTGGGAGCGGCTGTGATTTGTGGGGCATTGCTGGTCGGTTTGTGCGCCGCATTGACCGGGACGACCTGGCACGGCATGGAGGAGGTCATGCCGGGCACGTCGGTGGCGGCGCTGGGCCGCCGGTTGTTGACCGTGTACCTGGTGCCCTTCGAGGTGGCCGGCGTGTTGCTCATGATCGTAATGGTCGGCGCAGCCCACCTGGCGCGGCAGGAGAAGTGATCTAGTGGCGACGATCAGCCTGAATCATTATCTGATTGTCGGGGCCGTGTTGTTTTGCACGGGCCTGTTTACGATGATGACCAAGCGCAACGCCATCGGCATCCTGATCGGCGTGGAGCTTGTGCTCAACAGCGTCAACGTGAATCTGATCGCTTTCGACCGATATCTGGGCCCGAATCGGATGGACGGGCAATTGATGGCGCTGTTTGTGATTGTCCTTGCGGCGGCTGAGGCGGCGCTGGCCGTCGGAATCTGCATCAATCTCTATAAGAACGTAGCCACGGTGGACGTGGACCGGGCGACGAGCTTGCGCGGATAGAGAGTTGATCCAGCGGTCTTCAAGCAACGCTATATCTGAACCACGGGCTTTAACCCGCGCGAAGAATCGGACGCCAGGCATCAAACACGGTTGACAAAATCGCGCAGGCTGAAGCCTGCGGCTCAGTAGAACAAACGTACGATGGGTGAACACTTCTACGAAATCCTGTTGGCCCTTGGCGTTCTCTCGCCCATGGTCAGCTTTTGGATTTTGGTCTTTGCCGGTCCGAAGCTGGGCAAGCCGACGGCGGGGTGGACGGCGGTCGTTCTGGGCATGGGCGTGCCGCTCGCTTTGGCTACCTGGGTGTTGATTTCCTGGTGGTGGGGCGAAGACTCGGTGTCCAGGGCGGCGCTGACGGAAAACGCCTTTCGCTTTCACTGGGCCGATATCGGTAGCGTTCCGATCACGCTCGGCGTCAAGCTCGATTCGCTTACGGTGGCCATGTACTTCATGGTCACGTTCGTGGCGTTTTGGATCTTCGTCTTCAGCATCGGCTACATGTCAGGCCACAGCGACGAGGTCGACGGGCAAAGCAAGTACAGCCGGTTCTTTGCCTACCTATCGCTGTTCGCGTTCAGCATGTTGGGGCTGGTCATCAGCAGCAACCTGCTGTTTTTGTTTATCTTCTGGGAGCTGGTCGGGCTGTGCAGCTATTTGCTGATCGGGTTTTATTTTGACAAAGCCTATGCATCCGCAGCGGCGATCAAGGCGTTTGTCACCAACCGCGTCGGGGACTTCGGCTTTTTGATCGGCTTGATGCTGGTCTTTTACCAACTCGGCACGCTGGATCTGGATCAGGCGGCGGCGGTATTCGCAGAGCAAGCGGCCACCGGAAGCGGCATCTTTAGCAGCGACTTTAGTCTGTTCGGATGGTCGCTGGCGACGGTGATGGGGGTCGGACTGTTCTGCGGGGCGATGGGCAAGAGCGCCCAGTTTCCCTTGCACGTCTGGCTTCCCGATGCGATGGCCGGCCCCACTCCGGTCAGCGCTTTGATCCACGCCGCCACGATGGTGGCTGCCGGCGTCTACCTGGTCGCCCGCGTGTTTCGATTGATGACGCCAGACGCGCTGATGTTTATCGCGCTGATCGGGTGTTTGACGCTGACGTTGATGGCGCTGGTCGCCATCGTGCAGGTGGACATCAAAAAGTGTCTGGCGTATTCGACGCTTTCGCAGCTCGGTTACATGATCTTCGGCCTGGGTTGCGGCGCGTGGATCGCGGCGTTGTTCCATCTGATGACCCACGCCTTCTTCAAGGCCATGCTGTTTCTGTGCTCGGGTCAGGTGATCGAAGGCTGCCATCACGAGCAGGACATGCGCAAGATGGGCGGGCTGCGAAAGAAAATGCCGGTCACCTGCTGGACGTTCTTCGTCGGCGTGCTGGCCATCTCCGGCGCCGGGATTGCGGGGACTACGATCGGTCTGGGCGGCTTTTTCAGCAAGGACGAAATCCTGGCGGTCGCCTACGTGCGGGCGTTTGAATGGGACGACGCCGGCAAACATGAGGTGCATGATGGGGACGCGGCTCATGCGCTGGGTTCAACCCATCCCGTGACCGGCGTTCGACTGGTCTCCGATCCGGTGCAGAACGCGCACGGTGGGTTCGCGCGGGCTGAAGCCCGCGGCGCGGCAAACGCGCACGGCGAAGACACTCAACACGTCGGTCATGATGATTCCGCCAGGGCATCCATATTCGGAACGATTCCCGCATTGCCGAAGTGGATGTTCTATCTGGCGCTGTTTACGGCCTATGTGACGCCGTTTTACATGATGCGATGCTGGTGGATGACGTTTATGGGCAAGCCGCGCGACGAGAACGTGTACCGTCACGCCCATGAGTCAAAGCTGATGTACGTGCCGCTGGCCGTCCTGGCCGTTGGAACGCTCCTGGCCAGTTACTTCCTGTTTCGACCGCTGATTGCAGATGCCGCAACGGCTGCGACGGCTGCCCCGCTGGTGCTGGCGCTCGACGGACATGAGCACACGGCCGCCATCGGCGCCGCACACCGGTTTTTGACCTTCGGCGTCGGCGGCGCTTTTATCATCGCATTCCTGGCTGCGATTGCCATCTATCGGCGGGGCCTGGAAACGCCGGAGCGAATCCGGCGGGCCTTGGCGCCGCTCCACCTCGTCCTGGTGCACAAGTACTTCTTTGACGAAGTCTACGATGTCATCTGGGTCAAGGGTTGTCTTCTCCTGGCGAAGGTGGCGAGATTCATCGACACATGGATTGTCGATTCGATCTTCGATATGCTGGCGGCGGCGACGGAGCGCATCGCGGCGTTTTCCGGTTTGATTCTGGACAAGCACGGCGTGGACGGCGTGGTGAACGGCGTCGCCCGGAGCTCGACGGACTTCGCCGGGTTTATCCGCCGATGGCAGACAGGGCGGATTCGCCATTACGTCATATTTGCGACGGGCGTGGCAACGGTTGTGTTTTTATGGATTTGGCTCGCCGGAGCGAGTAACGCGGATGCGGCGGTCGTCTCGGCGGGAATGTAGCGTTATCCCCGTTGTGGGGTGACGAAGTTGGGTTCGTGCGTCGCCCGGTAGGGGCAACGCCGTACGTGATTGGGTCGATGGACAGATGAGCATCCTAACCTGGATCGTGTTCGTGCCGATGTTGGGCGCCCTGCTGTGCATGGTTGTTCCCAGGCGACAGATTCGTACCGTGGCCGTTGCGGCATCGCTGGTTACGTTCCTCCTTTCGCTGAGTCTGTTTGCCACGTTTTTCAACCCGGCGGGCGAGACCTCTGGTGAAGGCTTCGGCTCACGCTATGGAATGCTCCAGCACGTTCAACGCGCGACCTGGATCGAGAGTAAGAGCTTCGCCATCGAGTACTTCGTGGGCATGGATGGGCTGAGCTTTCCGCTGATCGTCTTGACGACGTTGATTTCCCTGCTCTCCTGCCTGGCAAGCTGGAACTTTGACAAGTGGGCGATCAACAAGGGGCCTCGCGCCTATTTTGCCCTGTTTCTCCTGTTGGAGACCGGGATGCTGGGCGTGTTCGTTTCGCTGGATTTCTTCCTGTTCTACATTTTCTGGGAAGTGATGCTGCTTCCGATGTACTTCCTGATCGGGGCGTGGGGCGGCCCTCGCCGCGAGTACGCCGCCATCAAGTTCTTCCTGTTCACTCTGGCCGGCTCCGTGCTCATGCTCGTGGCGCTAGTGGCGATGTATTTCTATAGCGATCAGGCGATCACAGCCGAGATGGCCCGCCAGGGGATCGAGGGTGTGGCCAGCGGCTATCGTGAGGGCGTGATCATCAGCCACGGCACGTTCGACCTGATGGAGCTGGCGACCAATCCGGCCATTCAAAACCATTTCGCCGCGAGTTCGACGCTCTTTCTGGGCTGGCGTTTCGCGCCGTTGATGTTTCTTTTCCTGTTCGTGGGTTTTGCCGTCAAGCTGCCCTGTGTGCCGGTGCATACGTGGCTGCCGGACGCCCACGTGGAAGCCCCCACGCCGATCAGCATGATCCTGGCCGGCGTGCTGCTGAAGATGGGCGGGTATGGGTTCCTGCGGCTGTGCTATCCGATCTTTCCAACGGGCGGCATGACCTGGGCGTTCCCGGTGGCGGTGATCGGCGTGGTGAGCATTATCTACGGGGCCTTGTGCGCCATGGCCCAAACCGATTTCAAGAGGCTCGTTGCGTACAGCTCCGTGTCCCACATGGGATATGTGATGTTGGGTATCGCCGTGATGACCGACACGGGCTTTCAGGGGGCTCTGTTCCAAATGATCGCCCACGGCATCAGTTCGCCGATGTGCTTTTTCCTGGTCGGCATGGTGTACGAAAGGGCGCACCATCGGGAGATCAACCGATTCGGCGGGCTCTGGTTGACCATGCCTCGATACGGCACGTTGGCCACCATCGGCTTCTTCGCCTCGCTGGGATTGCCCGGCCTGTGCGGATTCATCGGCGAGGTCTGGGTTCTTCTGGGCGTGTTCGCCGCGGCCGAGAAGTTTACGTGGGCGATCCCCATGGCGATCCTTGCAGCCGCGGGCGTGGTCCTGACCGCCGGTTATATTCTCTGGCTGATACGTCGTGTGTATCTGGGCAAAGAGCGTGAGGAACACGCCGGGTTCCCGGATGCCTCGGGCCGCGAGACATTTATCCTGGTTCCGATGGCGCTGTTGTGTATAGCGCTGGGTGTTTTCCCGATGCAGACGGTGTTTATCTTCACCAACGGTACGCTGGACGCCATGTTGGCGCAAATGGCCCGCGTGATCGGCATGGGGTCCTAGTCGGCATGTTCGAGCCATCCATGACCCTACTTGGACAGACGAGCGCCTGGTCGGGGATTCCCGTCGGGGAACATCTTTGGGTGTTCTCTCCCATGATCGCGCTGATCGCCACGATGTTGGCGGTGGTTGCCTGTCCGATTGTTGTCGGGCGCAGCGCCCGGACCATCGCCCGCGTAGCCACTCTGGGCGTCATCGTCACGTTGGGTTTGACGCTTGCCACGTGGGGCGAAGTGTCCACAAACCCCGTCAGTGGACTGTCGACCCAACCGACTTCCGGCATGTTGATCGCGGACAATCTGTCCATCGGGTTCCAGGTCATCCTGATGGTGTTTCTGCTGGGCGTCATTTACCTTTGGAAAATCGGCTCAGCCGGCTCGGAGGAAAACGCACCTGAGTTCTTTATCCTGCTCCTGGGAAGCGCCTTGGGCATGATCCTGATGGTCAGCACGTCGAATCTGCTGATGATCGTGCTGGGGATCGAGATGGCTTCGCTGCCAAGCTATGCCATCGTCGGATTCAACAAGCGCGACCGCAAAGGCGCCGAGGCCTCCGTGAAATATATGATCTTCGGCGCGGTGTGCGCCGCCATCATGCTTTACGGAGTGAGCCTGCTCTACGGAATGGTGGGCAGTTTGAGTGTCGCCGATCTGGCACGATACACGGTCGAGCAGTTTGCGGGCGGGCAACATCCGTTGCTTCTGTCGGTGGGGTTGCTATGCCTGCTTGTGGGCCCGGCGTTCAAGATTTCGGCTGTCCCGTTTCATTTTTGGTGTCCAGATGCGTTCGAAGGCGCCAGGATTGAGGTAACGACCTGGCTGAGCGTGGCGAGCAAGGCTGCGGGGTTGATTCTGCTGGCACGCATGGTGAGTACGTTTGCCGGGGCCGTGGACGAGCCGCTGGCGATGTCGGTGCTCAAGCCGTTGGCGTGGACGATCGGGATTATGGCGGCTGTGACCTGCACCCTGGGCAACTTCGCCGCCTATCCGCAGCAGAGCGTCAAGCGATTGCTCGCCTATTCGTCGATCGCCCACGCGGGCTACATGATGATGGCGGTGGCGGTGTTCCTGCATCCACAGGCGGATCGAAGCGGCGAGCCGATGGCGGCCCTGATGTTCTATATCATCGTCTATGTGTTCATGAACCTCGGCGCGTTCGGCGTCACAGCCCTGGTGTCGTGGGAAACGGGAAGCGATCGGATCGAAGGATTCACCGGATTGATGCGGCGAGCGCCCTGGCTGGCGGTTCCGATGGTGGTCTGCTTGATATCGCTCGTCGGATTGCCGCCGATGGCGGGGTTCCTGGCCAAGTGGTGGGTGCTGGTGGCGCTGGGCAGCCTGGCCGACGGCTGGGGGGCCAACCTGGCCTGGTTCCTCATTATCGTCGCCGTGGTGAACACTTTGATTAGCCTGTACTACTATCTTCGCATTGTCGTTGTCATGACGTTGCGCGATACGGGTGAACCGGTTATTCGCAGCCCGATCGGCGGTTTGGCGCTGGTCAACTTTTGCGCGTTGATGTTGCTTGCGCTGCTGGTGGTGAGCGCCCCGCTGAAGGCGACAGCGGATCGGTTCTCCCGCAATTTGTTCGACGCGACAACCGTAACGCAACCGGCCGGCGAACCGGTGGCGGCTGCTTTGGATCGGGCGGATTGATGGAAAACGAAAAAGTCTGCGCGATCCTGAACGAGCTTCTGGCTGGTGAGCAACAGGCGGCGGCGCCGCGAATCCTCGAATCCACGGTGTATGTTTCGCAGCTTGCCGTGGCTGAACTTCCGGTCGCCCAACGCATCGCCCGGCAAACGCACTCGAACAGTGAAGAACTGGCCGAACTGATCCTCGATCTGGGCGGCGTCCCCGAACCGTCGGTGCCCGACGTAGCCACAGCCCATCTGCACTTTCAGGATTTACATCGACTGCTACCGTTGTTGATCGACGACCATGAGAAGCTCATCCGCAAATATGAAATCGCCGCCGAGCGGGTCGCGTCTGAACCGCGAATCCAAGAGGTGGTGACGCGCATCCTACAACGTCACCAGGAGGAGCTGCGCGAGCTTCGTCAACTTCTCGGGCTCACGCCGGAAGTCCAATCCTAAAGCACAAACCATACCAGATTGCGAACGGTCAAGGTACTCGACGATATCGCGCGGGCTGAAGCC
>JADFMZ010000371.1 GCA_022563615.1 Planctomycetota bacterium | reverse complement strand
GGCATGCTGATCCCCCTTCAAAAAAGGTCAGCTGCCAGCTTAAAGTGTTACCCATGTCTCCGAACACCTGTTACCCATGTGCCCGGTCTATACACCAAGGAGGGGTCGGGGGAGGTTCTTGCAGGACGCAACAGACCCCCCTGCAGTCCCCCCTTGGCAAGGGGGGATGAAAGTGAGACAACCTTTCTGGAAACGGCACTAGGTTCCACGTCCGATCCAGAGCGTTCCGGCCTCCGCGATCGAAAGCACTTGAACCATGCATCGTGTCCCGTAAACTCTGCACATATGCCTGTGCAACAACCTCACGAAAAACCGGGGCGGTACGACTTCTCCGCGATTGAAGCCCGATGGCAGCGCTATTGGGAAGAGCAGGAGACGTTCCGCGCTCCGAATCCCGGTGAGGCCGGGGCTCAGGCGGACCAGCCCAAGTACTACATTCTCGACATGTTTCCCTATCCGAGCGGGGCGGGGCTGCATGTCGGCCATCCACTGGGGTACTGCGCGACTGACATCGTCGCCCGCTACAAACGGATGCGCGGCTTCAACGTGCTGCATCCGATGGGGTTCGATGCGTTCGGCCTTCCGGCGGAGCAGTACGCCATTGAGCATAACGTGCACCCGGCCCAAACGACGAACCAAAACATCGATATGTATCGCCGCCAGCTTAGGATGTTCGGGTTCAGCTACGATTGGAGCCGGGAGATTGTCACGTGTGAACCGGACTACTATCGCTTCACACAGTGGATTTTTCTGCGGCTCTACGAATCCTGGTACGACGAACAAATGCGCTGGACGGCGCCAGATGGGGGCGAGATTCTCGGGCGAGCCAGACCAATCCATGAACTGGTTGCGGAGCTCGAATCCGGGAATTGGGGGGTTAATGGCTCGTCGGATATCGAGCGAACAGCCGGCACGCCGGGTCGCCGCGAGTGGGCGACGCTTTCGGAGCCTCAACGGCGCATCGCCCTTGACCGGCGGCGGTTGGCCTATCTGGACGAAGTGCCGGTCAACTGGTGTCCGGCCCTTGGGACCGTGCTGTCCAATGAGGAAGTCGATAGCGAGGGGCGCAGCGAGCGCGGAGACCATCCGGTTTACCGCCGGCCGCTGCGTCAATGGATGCTGCGGATCACCCAATTCGCCGACCGGCTCATTAGCGATCTCGATGCGCTCGATTGGCCCGAGCCGATTAAGATCATGCAGCGTAACTGGATCGGGCGCAGCACCGGCGCGGAAGTGCTCTTCCCGCTGGCGCAGGCGTGGCGGATCGAGAACGGACAGTGGAAACGCACAGAGGGCGGCGATCCTGCAGAAACAGCACCGGATGGCAACGGCTTCCCCGATGCCATTCGAGTGTACACCACCCGGCCAGACACTCTCTTCGGCGCGACCTACATGGTGTTGGCGCCTGAGCATGAACTGGTTCAACAGATCACGACACCCCAACACCAAGATGAAGTGACTGCCTATGTTGGGGTGGCGCGAAACCGTTCGGAGTTGGATCGAACGGCCGATACGCGTGAGAAGACGGGTGTTTTCACCGGGGCGTATGCAATCAATCCAGCCAACGGCGAGCCGATTCCGGTGTGGGTGGCCGACTATGTGCTGGTGGGCTACGGCACCGGGGCCATCATGGCTGTGCCGGGAGGCGACACGCGGGACTTCGAGTTTGCATGCAAGTTTGATCTTGAGATCGTGGCGGTCGTCAAGCCGTCGGCCGAGTGGATCATGGAACGGGCCGAGGCGATGGTCGGCGGGATCGAGAAGACTGCCGACGCCGGATTCGATCGAATCAACCGGGAGTTTCCGGAACTCGCGGAGCGGGTGGCCCGACACCGGGCGCAAAGCGCCGGCCTGGGGGCCAGCACCTTGGACGTGCTCAACAAGAACGTCGGGGTGGATCGACTGATCGAGCATTACACTCGACATCCAAGAAGTTGGGGCGCGGCATTTGCCGGAGAGGGATCGGCGGTCAACTCGCCCCCGAGCGGCAAGAGCGTCAACGTGCCCGGCGGCGTCTGCCCGCTCGACGGCCTGGCCACGCCGCAGGCCAAAGACAAGATCATCGCGTGGCTTGAAGCCAACGGGGTCGGGCGCGGTGCGGTTCATTACAAAATGCGCGATTGGGTCTTCAGCCGGCAGAAATACTGGGGCGAGCCATTTCCCATCCTTCATGGTTCCCAGGGGGAGACGATAGCCCTGGACGATGCGGATCTGCCGGTGGAACTGCCGCCGATGGAGAACTTCAAGCCGGTGATCTCGGCGGAGGATGCGGACGCGGTTCCGGACCCGCCTCTGGGTCGGGCTCGGGACTGGATGTGCGTGGAGCGCAATGGCAAAAGCTATCGGCGCGACCTGAACACGATGCCGCAATGGGCCGGCTCCTGCTGGTATTACCTCCGTTTCATCACGCCGAAGGATTCGAAACATTTTTGTGATTCCGACGCGGAGCGGTACTGGATGCCCGTGGATTTATACGTCGGCGGGGCGGAGCACGCGGTATTGCACTTGCTGTATGCCAGGTTCTGGCACAAAGTTCTCTACGATCTGGGCCACGTTTCGACGCGAGAGCCGTTTCGCAAACTGTTCAACCAGGGGATGATCCAGGGTTTCGCCTATCGTGATTCTCGCGGGCGATTGGTGCCGTCCGATCAGATCGAGGAACGGGAGCCGGACAAGTTTTTTCTCAAAGGGGGCAACGAACCGGTCACGCGGGTCGTAGCCAAAATGAGCAAATCGCTCAAAAACGTCGTCAGTCCGGACGACGTGATCGCGAAGTACGGTGCGGATACGTTTCGCTTGTATGAGATGTACATGGGTCCGCTCGATGCCTCCAAGCCATGGAACACGCGAGACGTTCCGGGTTTGTTCAAATTGTGTCAGCGCATCTGGCGTCTGTTTGTGGATGAAGACACCGGCCGATTGTCGGGAGCGCTGACCGACGCTGCACCCGACGAAGCGGCGCTGCGGATGTTCCACAAGACCGCCCAGCGAGTGACCTCGGACATCGAACAGCTAAAGTTCAACACGGCGATTGCCGCCCTCTTTGATTTCGTCAACTTCATGACGCCCAAGACCACCAGGCCCCGGGCGGTGATGGAGCCTTTTGTGCTTCTCGTGTCGCCCTTTGTGCCGCACTTGGGGGAGGAGCTTTGGCAACGGCTGGGTCACGACTCAACGCTTGCCTATGAGCCCTGGCCCGAGTACGACGAGCATCTGGCCCGCGACGAGCAGGTTGAGATCGCGGTGCAAATCGGCGGAAAGATCAAGGCCCGGATCATGGTTCCCGCCGATGCCGATCGAGCAACCCTGGAGGCGGCGGCCCTGAATCATGAGCGGGTGAAGGATCTGACGGCGAACAAGACGATTCGCAAAGTGATCGTGGTTCCGGGCCGGCTCGTGAATATCATAGTCGGTTGACGGTGGTTTTAGTGCGGCTTATGCATTGCTCAAGAGCAGTGGCACGCCCACAAGACGATGCGTGAGGCTGCCCTATGTCTATGCCTGTGCCTGTTCGGCAATCCTGATGGCTGTTGAAACCGAGGCCAAGTTTCGTGTGGAATCCCATGACCCGATTCGTCAGCGTCTGCGCGCGGCGGGGGCTCGATCCCTGGGCACGGTTCTGGAAACGAACCTGATTCTGGATCGACCGGACGGATCGCTGCGTAGGCAGGGATGCGGGCTGCGGCTGCGGACATCACAACCGCTTGAAGGGGAAACGGCTCGGACGACGCTGACGTTCAAAGG
>JADFMZ010000043.1 GCA_022563615.1 Planctomycetota bacterium | reverse complement strand
TTGACTTGGACGGGACCATCGGCGGCTTGGGCGGCTGCCCGTACTGCGGCAACGGCCGCGCCACCGGCATGGCCCCCACTGAGGACCTGATCCACATGATGGAAGACATGGGCATCGACACCGGCGTGGACATCGACAAGCTCATCGACTGCGTTTGGATGCTCGAAGACGTAGTAGGCCGGGAGTTGTACGGCCACGTCTCCAAGGCTGGCCCGCGGCCCAAGAAGTTGGAGCAGCTTTACAACATCGACATGCCTTTTGTGGAAACTCTGGAGTCGGCCAAGCACTTCAAGAAAGGCCCTGAGGCTTACGAAGGCGGCATCTACCCCTATCAGCAGCCCATCACCAGCCCCTACCGCGACCGGGTGGACGCTGGACAACCGGCCTACGATAGCTCCAGCGGCGACTGGCCCTGGAAGCAGGACTGGTTCCCAGCCAAGGACTAACCGGTCTTACTTAGGTAAGCGCGTCAAAAGCGGCCACCCTTCAGTAGGGTGGCCGCTTTTTTATTCTGGAGATTGGATTGCAGGAAGAACCGCCCCTGCTCCTCAGCAACCATCCTCCGAATTTCACCAACCCAGGTAGCCCGTACACCCTTTGAGTGCTAACATGTCGCCACTCTCAGTTTTAGACCTGCCACCCCTGATCAACAGATATTCAAAGGAGACCCAAACCATGGCGACAACCAACCCCACCGACCCGAATAAGATCCGCCTGACCGGCGAGAACTCTTTCATCCGGCTTTCGGACCCGTCCAACAAAGAGGAGACGACCAGGGCGAGTCACTGGCGGGTTTTGTGGTCTCCCGGTGGGCCGGGGCACGTTTTATTCCTGGAGAGCGACCTCACGGATGGCGATGTCCGGATCTACTCAGACAACATCGCCCTGGCCCGCTGGCTTCAAGATGAGATCGAATCTCTGCTCCACCCGCCTTTCGCCGATCTGAATATACCGATCATCGACGCGGAATTCGCCAAGAAGGGCGAACCAAACTCCTTCTGGACCGAGACGATCATCAGCGACGATGACACCATCGCCATGAGCTGGTACGACTTCATGGAGCCGTACATGTTGGTGGTGCCCGCCGGCAGCGCCACCGGACGGCCCCACGGGGTTTATAGCTGCTTCATCCCGGCCAGGAAGGCCCAGTTGACCGTCAACGGCGACGTTGCCTCAGGCGTGGTAGCCACAGACCGGCGCGGCGACAAGGACAGCAGTTCCGCCTGCCTGGCCTGGTCCGAAACCTGGGTCCGCCCCTAGCCGCCGCCGGCACAGCCGGGTTTTGTTGGGGCGAGCCCGGTGGGCTTGGGTTTAAGTTGGCTGGTCCCAGGTATTTGAATTGACATTGCTTGAATCGGAAATTTCCGTTCATGTGGTTAAGGGAGAGTTATGCGTATCGGACTTTTAACAGGAGCCAGAGGCGCGGCGGTCGAGCTCAAATCTTTGGTCCGAGAAGTGGTCCAGGCCGAGAATGACGGATTCGACAGCATCTGGCTGCCCCAAGTATCCTCAGGGCCTGGTTTCGACGCTCTTACCGTGTTGTCGCTGGCCGCGTCCCAGACCAGCCGAATCGCCGTGGGGACCGCGGTTGTCCCCACGTTTCCCATACATCCCCTTACGCTGGCAAAACATGCGCTGACCGCCCAGATCGCCTGCGAAGGCCGCATGACCCTGGGTGTGGGGTTGTCCCACCGGCCATTGATCGAAGATGTGATGGGCCTCTCCTACGATCATCCCGCCCGCCACATGGAGGAATATCTAAACGTGTTGAGACCTTTGCTGGACGATGGCAAGGTCGACTTCCAAGGCCAGTTTTTCAGTGTTAAGGCGCAGTTTCAGGTGCCGGGGGCGATCCACGTCCCGGTGGTCATCGCGGCTCTGGCGCCGATGATGCTGCGCATCGCAGGTGAGCAAGCCGACGGCACGTTTACCTGGATGGCGGGGCCAAAGACCATTCAGTCCCACGTGGCGCCGCGAATAATCCGGGCAGCCGATTCCGCGGACAGGCCGTCGCCGCGGATATGTGTTGGCATGCCGCTGGCTGTAACTGATAACCCTGGACAAGCCAGGGACCAGGCCGCCAAGACTTACGAACGTTATGGCCAGCTTATCAACTACCGGAGAATGCTCGATATAGAGGGCGTTGAAGGTCCCTCGGAAGTAGCATTGATCGGCAACGAAGCAGAGGTGACGGAGCAATTGAAGGCCTATGCCGATGCCGGAGCGACCGATTTTCTAGCCTCGGTCTTCCCGGTGGGAGACGACGAAGACGCTTCACTTGCTAGGTCCAACGACCTCTTGAAGAGCCTGGTGGGCAAGCTGTAGTCCGGGCGAAATTGGACCGGACTTCCCCGCCTACCAGCCCGGCGCGCCTGGAGATCCCGGAAGTAGAGCTCCAGGCCGTTGCTTTCGTGGAGGGCGTTGGCGCCGGCGTTCGGAAAGGGCTTGATTGGAAGAAGCAGGAAGATGCGCCATCCTGGCTGGATAGCGTGGCCGGCCTGGTGGCGGACCTCTTCGACGTCGAGGTCGATCATGCGAAAATCATCGAGGCCACTTTGGGCGGGTACGATCAGTCGCTGGTGGTCACCGAGGGGGAACTCTTCTTGGCCCATCGGACTCAGTTAGGAGAGCTTCCCGGTCGGCTGACCGTTTTGTGTCTGGACCGCCTCCCTCCGGTCGTCAACGAGCGCGATTTCTCCGGGCAGGAGGGTTTCGTCGCCCGGGCGATCGACCTGATCCGTTATCCCCAGGCGTATGAACGGCTCGCGCGTCACCTGTTTGCCAAAACAATCGTTGTGGAAACGCTGGATGTGGCGCTGGCGATGGCCCACCAGGACGTCGCCGGCCACCGCTTCGTGACCTTGAGGGGCGAGGTCGTCGAGCCCGATGGCGGAATCATCCTCGGTTCGTCCACCACGGGCAACGGCCTGATTTCGCGTAAGAGCGAGTTGCGTCAACTCGGCGGGCAAATCACCGAAACCGACACGCTCATCCAATCGCTTGCCGATCAACTCAATCGAACCCAGGCTGAAGTGAGCCATCTCGATGCCGTCCAACAGGATTTGCGAAATGCCATTTACGAAGGCAACACCGACAAGGTCGAGGCCTCAGCGGCCCTCCAGGCCATTGCCGAGCAGATGGATCGATTGGCTGGAGAAGAGCCGCTGATCGCCCAGGAAGTGACGCTGCTTGAACAACAGATCGACGAGGTGCTGGAGAAAAGTGCCGTTGGTCACCAATCGCTCGAAGCTTTGGAGCGCGAAAACAAGGAGCACGAATCCCAGGTCACCTCCTGCCAACAGCGCATCGACGACATTGTGGATCAACGCCGCGAGGTTCAGGAGAAGCTGACTCAGGTTCGGGTGGAGGTTGGCCAACTTGCCGAAAAACGCGCCGGCGCAGCGGAAAACATCAACACGCTCCGTCGCAGTATCCATGAACTGGAAGGCTCTTTGGAGACGGGCGAGCGGGATATGGAACAGTGCCGCGCTCGAATCCTGGAAGCGCAGCGCGCCTTGACTCAGGGCCAGGAACAGGTCGCTCAACTGGGTTTGGAACTCGAAGAACTCGAAGCCGCCGTAGTGGGACTTCGACGGAAACGAGAGGAAATTCGAATGGACCTGGAAGGCAGAAGCCGGCAGGTCAAAACCGCGCGCGGAGAGCTGGCCGACGTGGAGACCGAAAGGCATGAGCATGAGATGGCTCTTGCCGAGACGACGGTTCGAAGAAACGAACTCGCCCGGCGCGTCCTTGAAGAGTTGGCCATCAATCTGCAGCAGCTATACGAGCGATATGAGTCCGGGGAGGATGAGGATTGGGAAGAGGTCGAGCAGCAGATCGCCGAGCTGCGCGGCAAGATCGATCGCCTCGGAAACGTCAACCTCGACGCCATTGATGAACTGGATGAGTTGGATCAACGACACCAGTTTCTGACGTCTCAGCGGGATGATCTCGTGGAATCCCGCCGGCAACTGGAGCAGTTGATCGATCGGCTCAACGAGGAATCCTGTAAGCGGTTTACGGAAGCCTTTGAGCAGATTCGGGAAAACTTTCGCGAGCTGTTCCGCAAGCTATTCGGAGGCGGTCGCGCCGAAATCATCCTTGAGGATCCCGACGATGTGCTGGATTGCGGGATCGAGATAGTGGCTCAACCCCCCGGCAAGGATTTACAGTCCATCTCCCTGATGTCGGGCGGCGAGAAGTCGATGACGGCCATTGCGTTGTTGATGAGCATCTTCAAGAGCCGACCCGCCCCCTTTGCCATCCTCGACGAGGTGGACGCCGCCCTGGACGAAGTCAACAACGACCGGTTCAATAACATTGTTCGGGAGTTCGTCAGCGAATCGCAGTTCCTCATCATCACCCACTCGAAACGGACGATGAGCATTGCCGACCACCTTTACGGCATCACGATGCAGGAACCCGGCGTTTCCACCCGCGTTAGCGTGGAGCTGACTGACGCGAACGTAGCGTAGCAGCGCATTTCATAGACGATGCGACAATGATTCCAACCCGAGCCGCGGGCTTCAGCCCGCGCGATGTCACGATTTTCCGTGGACGCGGGTCATCTACGCGGGCTCGCGCAGGCTGAAGCCTGCGGCTCAGATCCGTAGGGTCCGCCGTGCGGACCATTCTTTGATGAACCCAAGGAGCCGGAGTCAGCCGGGTCGCGGGTGAAACGACACGGCGCTACGCCGGCGGTTGAACCGACGTGACGAAGAGTTGCTGCGTCGGATACGCAAACTCGATCTTGCGCTCCGCAAACACTTTCATGATCCTTACGTTGATGTACTGCTGCACGTCCATGTATTCGTTGTAGCCGGGCGTCAGAACATGGTACACGAATTCGAAAATCAGCGCGAAGTCGCCGAAGTTCTTGAAGTGCGCGCGGTCGAACCTGGTCAGGTCGTGGCTCCTGACGATCTCCTCGACGATGCCCGGAATGGCCTGGATTTCCTCGACCGGGGTCTGGTAGACGACGCCCAGCCCGAACACAATCCGACGGGTCTTCATCTGCTTGTAGTTGCGTATCCGACTACTGGTCAGGTCGCTGTTGGCCAGGATCAGTTGCTCACCCCCCAGGCTGCGAATGCGGGTCGTCTTGAATCCCACGTGCTCCACCGTGCCCAACAGGTCCCCCACGATGATGAAGTCGCCGACCTTGAACGGTTTGTCCATGAAGATGGCGAAGGAGCTGAACGCATCGCCGAGGACGGCCTGCGCCGCCAGCGCGACGGCCACGCCGCCGATGCCCAGCGTCGTGACGATCCCGGTCACGTCCATTTCGAGGTTGTCCAGAACGAATACGGCTCCGGCGGCCCAGAGAGCGATGCGCAGGATCGTGACGATATGCTTGGCGGCGGCCGCGCTGTTGGGATCCTCGGGATCGGCCCTGGCAACCCACTTTTCCAGGAAAAACCGGATCGTTTCCTGGCCGACCTGAAGCGCCTTGAAGGTCAAAACAATGACGAAGAAAATGTGAAGAATGCGCTCGATGCTCTCACTCAGATGCAGTGAGCGAGTTGCCAGAAACAGGGCCAGTAACACATACACCAACGGGCCGGCGTGGCGGAACAGACCGACGAGGAAATCGTCAATATCGGTCGAGGTTCGGTCGGCCAGCCGGCGCAGGCGGCCGACGACGACCTTCTTGACGATCCACACGCCCATGATGACCGCGAGGAAGACACCCAGGGCGATGGCATAGTCCCGAAGCGTGTTACCCAGGGCTTCCGTGGCCAAACGTTCCAGTAGCAGTTCGCGACTCATAATTTGTCCTTTGGGTCCGGTGGCTCTGGCTCTGGGTTTATGACCTGCCGCGCGAGTATCCGAAGGAATGCGCCAGCCGGATGGGCCGGAATCAACGACCGCGCCGCGACGTTAACGGGACAGCGGACCCTTTGCAACTCGGGATGTGAGTTGCCCCGATCGAGATCGGAAGGGTTGTTCGCGTCTGGCGCGCTTCGGGCACGGCCTGCAAACTCCGTTTGCCAACTGGCGTTTTGCCCGGGCTGCATTGACGTAGCTGCGTGGCTCCGCCTATGCTGCTTACCTCCGGTCGCCCGGAATAGCCACGGCCAGCCCGGGGGTAGGGCTAAGATGATCTTTGCGTTCGATTGGAGTCGTCACGGCTCGCCGGGAGGCTCGCCCTCCCTGGGGATCGCCAACCCGTCCAAGGAATGATGGCAGAGCCCAAGGCTTGCTCGATGATGGATACAGGCAGCGGTCCAACGCGAAGTCCGTGGATTCCTTTCTGTCTTGTGGTCGCAACGGTCGTGGCCATCGCGCCGCCGGTGTTCGTTACATGCCGGGCCCTTGGCCTGGCGCCCCTCGCCGGTGGGATCGTCACCGCCGCCCTTCTTGCGATCCTGCTGGCCGTCACACGCCGTGGGATAGGGAACACGCTTGTCGGCGCCGCACGGTCCAAGCCCGCGCTCTTTGGTCTTTGGTTCCTACTCTTCCTGTTCGCCGGCTACCGCATGGGCGGATTGAGCGTCTTCATGATGGACGTGGAGCAGACCTCGTACGCATTCCAACGGACGATTCGCACGTTTGACGACCCCAAATTGGCCAAGCCGTTTTTCCTCAAGCACAACTGCTTTACGTGTTACATGGTCGCGTCGCATCTGGCCTCGAAGCGCGTAGACAACATATACGATTCGAAATACTACCGAGACGCCGAAGAGCCGACGCCGATTCACGAAACCATCAACGACAAGCTGGACATCGACCGTTACCAGTACCCGCCGCCGTTTCTGGTCCTTCCTCGCGCCCTTCAAGCCCTCGGAGGTGACTTTTTCACCTGGCGATCCCTCTGGTTCGCGCTCAATTTGCTTGCGTTTACGGCCACGGTCGGGGCGCTGGCCGTCTGGCTGAGGGCCGATGGTTTTTCGGCTGCGTGGTTCATCTGGCCGGCGGTTCTGGCGGCGCCGTCCGCGATGGGGGCCTTGCAGATTGAAAACGCCCACGTGCTCATCATCACGCTGTCGGTGGGCGGGATGCTGGCCTTTGAAATGAAGCGTGCCTGGCTGGGGGCGTTGCTGCTCGGGTTTACGGTCGTCGCGAAGATCTTTCCGGGCGTTCTGCTTGTGTATCTGGCGCTGCGAGGCAAGTGGCGCGCGGTTCTTTGGACGGTTGGCGCGATGTCCGCCTATGTACTGGTGGCCATAGGATTGTTTGGCCTCAAACCCTTTGAGTCGTTCATTCATTACCAGATTCCTCGGCTGGCCAGCGGCGAGGCATTCTCCTTTGCCTGGGAGTATATCCACCCGATGATCGTGAACAGCTCCGCAATGGGCGTCGCCTACAAGCTCGAAAAGCTGGGGTTGGGGGTAGATCCCGCCGGTCTGGCGAAAGTGCTGGTTTGGATGCACACGGCATTGCTGTTGATCGTTCTTGTGGTTGCCGGTTGGAAAAGGCGTCGGGTGTTCACGGACGATTCTTCCCAAGAGCAATCCGACGGCCTTCGTTTGAATGTGGTGCGCGTCTGGCTCGTGTTGCTGATCCTGGGGCAAATGCGAAGCCCGTTCCTACCCTGGACTTACGGCAACGTGGCCGTCCTGTGGCTGCTGGCGCTTTTGATTCCAAGCCAAGGGAAACGATGGATCAAGATGGTGCTTCTGGGGGCTGTTTGGTGTGTGTATGCCACCACCTTGCCCTTGCCGTTTGGTCCGAGTGGAATCACGCTCGATCTGGTCTATGCTCTGGCGGCTACTTGCGGTGTGCTATTCCTGTGCGCCGGCCTGGTGTTCCTGCAAGCGCGAGCCGGCGCCGGCGACGCGTCATCCCCTACGCGCCCTTTGACATCCTCCTGACTTGGCCAACCTTTCGGCTATCGCAGCAACCGCTTGCGCTGTAGGATCATGGTCTATGATCGTGACCATTGACGGGCCGGCGGGGTCGGGTAAATCCACCGTCGCGCGCAAGTTAGCAGCGCATTTGCAAATCGCCTATCTGGACACGGGCGCGATGTACCGTGCCGTTGCTTACGCCGTCTTGCAACGCGGGATCGATCTTTCCAACACCGAGGCGCTTCTTGAGGCTGCTCGCACTGCCCGGCTCGAAGTGGATTGCGGGCCGACCCATACGCGTGTCCGCATCGAAGGCCGGGACGTCAGCGAGGCGATTCGAACCCTGGCGGTCAGCGCCGCGACCTCGCACGTTGCCCGGCATGAGGAAATCCGCAGCCTCCTCGTCGAGCATCAGCGCCGCCTTGGCGATCAGCTCGGCTCGTTCATTAGCGAAGGTCGGGACCAGGGCACGGTGGTCTTCCCACGCGCGGATAGCAAATTCGTCCTTCAAGCCTCTCTGGCCAAACGCGCCGAGCGGCGCCGTCAGGAAATGATCGCGGATGGCGAAGAAGCAGCAATTGAAGCGGTAATGCAAAATCTGTCGGATCGTGACGAAGTGGACTCGAAGCAATGGGAGCCGTTGCTGCAGTCCGGTCAGGCGGTCGTGATCGACACGACCCATGCGAGCATCCACGAGGTGCTCGAACAAATGCTCCGTCACTTAGGCCGAGAAAACCTGGACGGCGGAACCGTCAGTCCCGATCGGATGAGACCCAACGGGTAAGGGGGCTGTCGCTGGCCGGCCCAGGACCGCCGTGACCAACAAAATGCAATCTAGGCCGCTATTGCTGTGTAGAATCAATGGAAAAGGGGAAGTCGTTCCAGTGGCTGGGTCCGCTTGTGGGAGCCCGCCGCGTTGAATCTTCGTCGGGAATGCTTGCATGCCGAGCTACACCTATAAGGCGGTCAAGAGCAGTGGTCAGCCGATCAGCGGTGTGCTGACGGCTGAGAACTACGGCGTTGCGCTCCGACAGTTGGAAGAGCAGTCGCTTTTCCCGGTAACGGTGACCGAGGGTGTCGCGGCGAGCGGCCTGGGCATCTGGCGCCGCCGAGGGATCAAGACGGCGCATCTGACCACGTTTTACAGCCAGCTTGCCGATCTGCTCCGGGCGGGTGTTCCGATGCTCCGCTCGCTGGATGTGTTGTCTCGCCAGGGTTCGCAAGGCGGGCTGTCCATAATCCTCAAGGAGCTGCGCGAGGCTGTAGCCGGCGGCATGTCGTTGGGGGACGCCATGGCCAAGCACCCGCACGTGTTCTCGCCGCTCCAGTCTTCGATGGTTCGCGCGGGTGAACAGGGCGCCTTTTTGGAGGACGTATTACACCGGATCGCCATCTTCTCGGAAAAGCAGGACGAGCTTCGGAACAAGGTTCTGGGAGCGATGATCTACCCGATGATTCTTGTGTTCGTCGGTACGATCGTCGTGACGTTTCTGATGGTGATCGTTGTGCCGAAGCTGGGGGAGCATCTTCGGCCGGAAAACTTCAACGTGATGACCCACGCGGTGTTCGGAGTCTCCAACCTGCTCGAACATCATTATGTTGCAATCATTCTGGCTCTTGCGGTGATCGTCACGGTTGTGCCGGCCTGGGTGAAGACGAAAACCGGGCGGCGGGCCTTCGAGCGCTTCAAGCTGCGGGCGCCGATCTTCGGGAAAATCCTAACCATGGTGGCCATCTGCCGCTTCTGTCGCATCCTGGGCACGATGCTGCACAACGGCGTGCCGATCCTCCAGGCTTTGCGTATCGCCAAGGATTCAGCCGGGAGCGATATCCTGGCTGAGGTGATCGAGGAGGCGGCGGACAGTGTTAAGAAAGGGGCGGCCCTTTCGACGCCGCTGGGCGAATGCGGCCTGTTCCCTCCGACGGTTGTGGACATGATCGCGGTGGCTGAGGAGAGTAATAACCTCGAAACCGTGCTCGTGCAGATCGCCGATACGAACGAGGCCCGCACGGCGCGGGCGATCGACCTGGGTGTGCGCGTGCTGGAACCGATTTTGTTGGTATTCATGGCCGGCGTCGTCTTTTGTATTGCCATAGCGCTGCTGTTGCCGATCCTGACGATGGGTGCGGGCGTGTGATGGCGAGAAGAGAGATACAGAGCAATCAGGATGGACTCTTCCCGATGCTTCGCGCAGGCTGAAGCCTGCGGCTCGGGTACTTACGAACAAGAGTTTCCCTGGGAATACGAAAGGTCTTCATTGGCACTCTAGCAAGACAGAGTTACGAACGGTCGAAGCTGCTCAATGATCGCGCAGGCTGAAGCCTGCGGCTCGGGTAGTGCGAACAAGAGATTTTCTGGGAATACTCAAGGTCTTCTTTGATCACGGAGAACAGACATGCGTCGTGAGAATCGAAAGCGAAAGAGCGGATTCACGCTCATCGAGGTGCTGCTGGTGGCGGGAATCCTGGCCATCCTGGCGGCCTTTGTCGTCCCGGCTTTGTTCGGGCAGGCCACAAAGGCCAAAATCGATATCGCCAGGGCCGCCATCGGCCGAAACGGCCCGCTGGCCAAGGCGCTGGAAGCCTACAAATGGGACCTGGGACGCTTCCCCGAAACCGATGAGGGGCTGGCGATGTTGATGATGCCCAAGGGCCAGGCCGACGACGAGCGTTACGACGGACCCTACATCAAGAACGATGAGATCAAGGATCCATGGGGCAGCTCCTTCGAGTATCGCTCGCCGGGCGAATTCCACGAGGATGAGTATGACCTGTGGAGTCCCGGGCCCAACCGCGAGGATGACGGAGGCAAGGAAGGCAGCGACGACATCAAGAACTGGATTGTGAAGTAGCCGATTCATGGTGGACCATGAGACAGGGGCATCGCGATCGTCGTGCGTACACATTGATCGAGGTGGTGCTCGCAGTTGGTCTGCTGCTGGCCATCAGCGCGATGACCATCCCGAACTTTCTGCGCGAACTGACCCGCGAGGAATTGCCGGGTTCAGCCAGACAACTCCGGTCGCTGCTGAGCCTGGTCAGCGCCAACGCTTCGTTTGACGGCAAACGGTTCCGTATCCGCTTTCCCACCGAGGATGAAACCGACCCGCTCGGTGGAGACCGTCAGCCGATCATCGAGCGGGAAGACGACCCCTTCCTCGAACCTGAGGTCTTCAACCTGGTCACGTCTCCCTGGGCGATCGGCAAGACCCTGTTAGGTCAAGTGTGGTGCGCGGAGGTGCGGCTTGGCCGGCCGTCGATCGAGCAACTCAAGAACCTCCGGGAAGGTCAAGGGCGCAGCCAGATCGAAGATGCATTGGAAGAGGCGCTGGATGAGGAGGGCTTTGAGCCGCTGCATCCACCTCTGTTGATCGAACCGGATGGAACGACGGAGTGGGCGACGTTCGTGCTCACTAAGGCACCGCGCGATACGGACCCGGAGGATCTCGCAGAGTACCCCAGCATCGAGTTGATTCTGGAAGGTGCGACCGGGCTGGCCTGGATGCAGAGACCGTTCTACGACGAAGAACTGGACCTGTTTGAGCAAAAGGGTTGGCCTGCCGTCCTGCGACAGGATTTCCTTGATCCGCGTGTGTTGACGGAAGACGACGTTTTGGAGCTTCGGGACGTTCCCGTTAATCGTGCGGGCCGCGAGGATGCGCCGGGGGGATAACCCGGGCGCGACAAATGAGGAAGGTTGAACCTGAACCCGTGTTTCGCAATCCATACGATCCTCTGAGCCGCAGGCTTCAGCCTGCGCAAGCCCGCGCAGTTGGCGTGCGTTCACAAGAAACCGTGAGATCGCGCGGGCTGAAGCCCGCGGCTCGGGTGGGTATTACGGTCGCCGCACCTTTGGAGCACTACTTGGACGTATCGATGAAGCGCAATTGCCGGCATGTCCGGCGCGCTCAACGGCGCTTGAGTTACGTACTGCTCGAAACCGTGATCGCCACCGGTCTGCTCATCGTCGGATTGGCCGTGATCGGCGCCCAGGTGCAGGATTCGGTCACGACGATCAGGAAGATGGAATTGCGAACCCGGGCGCTGATGTTAACTCAACAACATCTGGCTGAGCTTGACCTGGGCTTGATCGAACTCGATTCGGTGGATGAGATGGAGGAGGGGGACTTCGGTCCGCGTTATCCGGATTGGGGTTGGCGGATTATTACCGAGGAAACCGCGATCGACGGGATGTATCTGCTTCAGTTGGAGGTGTTGCACGACCGTCGCGAGGGTGATTATCGTGAGGATGATTTCGAGTACGACGACGCCGACATCATCCACACGGCCTACGCCTATCGCGCCGCCCCCCAGGCGATCGATTTCGCGGCGGATTTCGGGCTTCAAGAGGACGAGGTCGCGGAGCTGAGCGAAAAGCTCGCCAGCCTGAGCATTCCGGGGCTTGATGCCTTTGCATTCGATCCGGCGCTGTTGGCCAAGCTCGACTTCGAGGAACTCCTTGAGACGCTGCCGCTCGTGCTCTCCGCCTTCGGAATCTCACTGGACCAACTGACTGCGGCCCTTCCACCCGGCGTGCTCGATCAGATCATGGAAAGCGGGCTCTTGGGTGAGCAGGAAGGCGAAGGTGAGGAAGGGCAAGGCCAGGAGCCCGGCCCGGGAGATGGAGGCTGATGCGCGGCGCACGACCATTTTGCCGCCGGGGTGTCACGCTTCTGGAAATCGTGCTGGCGCTGGGTCTGCTCATTTCCCTCACTTCAATGACCTATTGGTTCTATGCATCTTCCTTGGAGACGCGCCGGACGGGGACGGCTGAAGCGCAGAAGCTTCGTTTGGTTCGCGTGGTGCTAGACCGGATCACAACGGAGATTCGACAAGTGGCGGCGGTTACGCGCGATTACGGCGTGGGTTTGCGCGGCGCTGAAGAACAAATCTGGCTGACGAGCCTGCGCGTGCCCGGGAAGGAGCAGGCCAAGGACCGCTCTTTGCGGTTGGGGCCGCCGCCGGGTGAATATGATCTGGTCAAAGTGGAGTACAAGATCGCCCGCCACCGCGAGATTCTTCATGAGGACGGATGGGAGCTGCCGCTGGGTCTGGCGCGGATCGGCATCCGCATTCCCCGGCCCGATAGCGCCGAAACTGGCGAAGCCTTCGAGGACGATGGGCGCAACTCAGCGAACGCAGATGAAGAGGCAACCGCTGAGGCTAGACGGTTGGAGGAACTCCTGGACCAGGACGGCGCCTCCCTCGACGGCGTTTACTATTGCCCCTATCTGGACGGCCCCCAGGCTGTGGTCGAGGCCTATCGACGCAACAGCGAACTGCGGAAGCCGCGCCCGGGGATGTTGTTTCAGGCTGCCCGGGAGCTGAATCTCGACCTGAAGCGATCGTGGATGATCGATGATTCCGCGTCCGACGTAGCCGCTGGTCATAGCGCCGGCTGCAGC
>JADFMZ010000370.1 GCA_022563615.1 Planctomycetota bacterium | reverse complement strand
TTCCGGTCGATGTCTATGAGCTTGGGTTGATCTACGACGTTGAGACCAACGCCGCCGGTAAGGTGGACATCCGCATGACGTTGACCTCACCCGCCTGCCCCGTTGCGGGATCGCTGCCGCCGGAAATCGAAGCGAAGGTGCGGTCCGTCGATGGCGTCACCGAAGCCAAGGTCGAGGTCGTCTGGGATCCACCCTGGACACCCGATCGCATGTCCGAAGCCGCCAAACTGCAGCTCGACATGCAGTAGCGACCGGTTGCCCTTGGGTCGGTGACGACACCAACCAGCCGAGCTTCATGCTCGTGGCTTCACGCTCCGGCGTAAGAAAAGTGATCTGAATCGATGGCAGGCCATGATCAAGCACCTGTCATGTTCGGGTGACCTACTCGACGCCAGCCGCGTCGGTTCCTATCGCCCCGGGGCAGTTCAATCCGCCCCCGAGGAGCCAATCGTACCGGCGTCATCGTCGTTCTGCCGGACCATTTGCTTTGCCTCTGGATCCTGCCGCCTGATGACCCGCCCTGCCCGATGCGCGAGTCGTCGTTCATGGTTTGTAGCGGACGGCCGACCGTGTACGTTATGATATCAGAATCCGCGTCACGGGAAGTCGCGCATGGTCGGACAGGTGCGGACTTTCCGGGCTGATGGAGCCGTGAGAGCTGGCACAATCGCGTTTTCGCTGAGGGAGCCATTACGAAGGCTGTAGATATTGCCATCATAGGGGGTGGGGCAGCCGGGTTGGCAACGGCGATCTTCGCCGCAAGGCTGATGCCAACGCGTTCCGTGGTCGTACTCGACGGGGCCGGCAAGCTAGGCGCCAAGATTCTCATCTCCGGCGGCGGTCGGTGTAACATCACCAACTGCGTCGTAACGCCTGCCGATTTTTTTGGCGGAAGTCCAAACGCAATTAAGCGAGTCCTGGCGGCCCTGCCGGTCGCCCGCACGGTGGCATTTTTCCGAGAGATCGGCGTCGAGCTTCACGAGGAGGAGCACGGAAAGCTCTTTCCGAAGACCAATCAGGCCCGCACTGTGCTCGAAGCGATGATCGGAGAGGCTTCCCGCCTCGGGGTGCGCATTCTTCTCAAACACCGGGTCACCAGCGTTCGGCGTGATGCCGTGGGGTTCCATATTGCCACCGACGCTGCAACATTGTCCGCTGGCAATGTCGTATTGGCGACCGGAGGCCGATCCTTACCCAAGACCGGTAGCGACGGATCGGGCTATCGATTGGCCGAATCGCTTGGTCACACGCTGGTGCCACTGACCCCCGCCCTGGTGGCGTTGGTTCTCGACGGTGTCTTTCATGTGCCGTTGTCTGGCATATCACACGATGTTGAGCTGACGGTGGAAGCCACAGGTTGGAAGCCCGTTCGTGTCTGCGGCGTGATGCTCTGGACGCACTTCGGGGTAAGCGGACCAGCCACTCTCGACCTGTCACGCCATTGGCATCGGGCGCGTCTGGAACAACGTAAGGTTGAGGTATTCGCCAATCTCGTTGGCGGCATGGACACCACGGCCATTGAGGGCCAACTGTTTGCTATTGCTTCGGCGCAGCCTCGAATCCAACTTTGCAGCGCCCTAGCGCAACTGATCCCCTCGCGACTCGCGGGCGCCATTCTGGCTGAGTTGAAAGTTTCCGGAACGACTCCGATGGCTCACCTTCCGAAGGATTTCCGTCGCAAAGTCGTCAAGGCGTTGGTCCGCTGGCATCTGCCCGTGCGAGACAGCCGGGGTTACAAGTATGCCGAAGTCACGGCCGGTGGCGTGCCCTTTGTAGAGGTCAATTCCCGTACGCTCGGCTCACGGAAATGCCCCGGTCTCTACCTTCCAGGCGAAATCCTTGATGTTGACGGTCGAATCGGCGGGTTTAACTTCCAGTGGGCCTGGGCCAGCGCCTGGGTCGTCGCGACCGCGATGGCGCGGCCCGCCAAACCCGACCCGCCCGCTACAGAGTAATGCAATCGCCCTACGCCGGTCGCTTATTCCGCGAATATCGATACGGATATAGATAAATAGCTCAACCCTCTGCGGCCGGTCTGAAATGTCCACCACCAGCAGCGGCGCCCCAAAACGCTGCATCTTCGAGCGGCTCCGCGACGAGTCTTGGTGCCCGGGTGGTGTTTACATGAGGCGTAAAGGTTGATAGGAACCCGTATATGAACACCCAAATGAAATGGACGATCGCCGTGGCAATGGCATGTCTGTTGCTGTCGTCCGATGCCGCCGCACAGCACACGCTGCTGCCCAGGCTGTCGGAAACCACCAAAGAGTGCATCGTATGTCACCAGAAAACCGACCCGGGCATCTACCAACAATGGGGCGAGAGCAGGCATTTCCGCGCGAATGTCGGCTGCTACGAATGCCATCGCGCCGACAAGGACGACGTGGACGCCTTTGAACACTTTGACACGTACATCGCCACCATCGTTTCGCCCAAGGACTGCGCGCAATGCCACAAGCACGAGGCGGCCGAGTTCGCCGGCTCACACCATTCCAAGGCCGCTCGCATCCTCGGTTCGCTTGACAACCGCCTTGCCGAGGTCGTCGAGGGCAACAACGCCTTCATTACGGAGGGGTTTGCTCACGGAAACTCCGCCGCGGCGGTCAGCGGGTGTTGGCAATGTCACGGGTCCGTCGTCAAGGTGCTTGATGACGGCAGGCTGGATCCGGCGACCTGGCCGAACACCGGCATCGGGCGGATCAATCCCGACGGCTCGGAGGGATCCTGCAGCGCCTGTCACCTGCGGCATCACTTCTCGGTCGAACAGGCGAGGCACCCCGACAATTGCGGCAAGTGCCACATGGGTCCCGATCACCCACAAAAGGAAATCTATTACGAGTCAAAGCATGGCATCGCCTTCGTCGCCAACAAAGACCGCCTGAATATGGGCCGGGCGAAGTGGATCGTGGGCGAGGATTACCACCTGGCTCCCACCTGTGCGACGTGTCACATGTCCGCAACCAAAGATCAGCCGGTCACGCACGACGTGGGCATGCGCATCAGTTGGAACAATCGGCCGGCTGTGTCCATCCGCCCCGAAGTGTCCGACGCCAAGATGGGCCTACCCGGCAAAGACGTCCCCTGGCAAACCCGCCGCGACAACATGAAAAATGTCTGCCTTAACTGCCATGGCAATCAGTGGGTGGACAACTTCTATGTGCAATACGATGCCCTCATCGAACTCTACCACGACAAGTTCGCCAAACCCGGCCTGGAGCTGATGAAGGTTGCCAAGCCGCTTATGAAGCCGACGCCCTTTTCCAACAAGATCGACTTCATCTGGTTCGAGTTGTGGCACCACGAGGGACGGCGCGCCCGCCACGGCGCGTCCATGATGGGGCCGGACTACACACACTGGCACGGCATGTACGAAGTCGCCAAGAACTTCTATTCTGAATTGGTGCCGGAGCTGGAAGAATTGATTGAAAAGGGAAAGCGCAGTAGCGACGCCGCACGGGTCACGGCCGCGGGCGCGCTCGAGGCGAAACTGCACGAGGTCTTGGAGTCGCCCAACCATCGCTGGTATCTCGGCAAGATGAGTCCAGCCGAGGCCCAACGCCGAAAGAAAGCCGCCGAAGAATTCCGGTCGCGCTACGGTGAATAGGCGTAACGCCTTCGCGTTGAGCCTGCGCACGGGGAGACGTCATGAGGGTCGTCAGCGGTGGAGCGAAAAAGGGCGTTGATATTCAGATCGATAGGGTGGAGAGAACCCAACGCTAGCTCTTGGCGGCCAGGAATTCGACCATATCGATC
>JADFMZ010000369.1 GCA_022563615.1 Planctomycetota bacterium | reverse complement strand
GATTCGCGTCTGGTTGGAAATCAAGCTCTCGGGATGGGATCCGGACCATGACGGCAGCCCCGCGCTGGACACGTTTCAGGTCCTGATTGATTCTCCCGGCTTCAGCAGCGGATTAACGGGGACGCTTGTACCTCCGGTGGTACCCTGCACACTCCATGAGGATTGCCGATCTGTTTTTGGACTCGGTGCGATTTGCGGATCGTACGCAACGGGCGACCTGGTTTGCCAGGCCGGCTTTCACGATTTCGATCGAGCGGACTCGCTATCCGCCCCGGGCAGTTTTGTCCTCGTGGATACGTCCGCTCGAGACTTCCGCTTTGGATTCTTGCGGGGGTTCCCGGATACGGGGCTGGACGATGGGACAATCCGCTACGGCGGAACCCTGGTGCTCGATGTTACAGCAGATGCGGCGGGAACCTTCACGGTCGGGTTCGATTCTCGCCAGGACGAATCGTTCATGTTCGCGGCCCCGGATCCAAGACACGCGCGAATCCCCATCGCCCGGATGGAGTCCGCAAGGATTACCGTAAGCAGAGGTTGTTGTTTTTGGGATGACTGCGTCAATATGTCTCCCGCATTTTGCCTGGATTCGGGCGGGACGCCGGTAGCCCTGTGCTCGGGCGACTGCAATGGCAACGGCCGAGACGACGCTTGTGATGTGGTTCAAGGCATTAGCGAAGATTGCAATGACAACCTCATTCCTGACGAATGCGAGGAAGATTGCAACAACAATGATAACGCCGATGAGTGCGATATACTCGATGGGATTAGCAAGGACTGTAACGAAAACCTCACGCCTGACGAATGCGAGCCGGACTGCAATGAGAACACCGTCCCGGATGACTGCGACATTGCGCTGGGTACAAGTGATGACTGCAACGACAACTCGATTCCTGATGACTGCGAACTCGATTGCAACGGCAACAACGTTCCCGACGATTGCGACATCGACGAGCGGACAAGCGAGGATTGCAACTTGGACGGTATCCCCGATGATTGTCAACCGAATGAGGATTGCAATAACAATACGATCAAGGATATCTGCGACATCGGGGCCGGCGACAGTGTAGACTGCAATGCGAATCTCGTGCCCGATGAGTGTGACCTGGCCGGCCTTGAAAGCTTGGACGACAACAGCAACAGCATTCCAGACGAATGCGAACAGCCCCCGCTGGCCGACCCCTCGAACATGCCGGCCAATCGGTTTATCGGGTTCGTTCCACGCAGTGAAGGCGCTCAGACGGCCATTCGGGTAACACTGACGAAGCTGTATAACATCGAGTCGGACGATTTGGTCAACGCAGTCTGCCCGCCGCGTCCGGATTCGCTACCGGACCTTGCCGCCTCGAATGGACAGGCCCCCTGGGTCGGTCCGGCGGCTTCGCTGCCGGAGGACTCGGGAGTTGATGAAAACCGTTTCGCGGGGGCGCGGTTGCAATGCTGCCCGTACTTCGCGGATTGGGCTCAAAATCTGCTCACGATCGACGAGGAAATATTGTACGCGTTTGGAGCCGAGATCGTTCCGTGCTCGCAGTATGAAGTTCAGGTCGTTAGCGCTACCTGCCTGGACTTGGACGACGCGACCTGTTTCTCCGACCCCCTAACGGTCCTTACCGGCAAATGGGGTGACGTGTCAGAACCGTTCCGCGGGTCAGGCCAGCCGAACTTCACGGACATTGGTACAGTCGTGGACAAGTTCAAGGGGCTGTTTCCGCCGTTGAAGGTGCAGGGCATGTTGCGCGGAAATATCCCCCCGGCAGGCGCCTCGGTGAACTTCACCGACATCGGGAGGGTAGTAGGTGCGTTCAAGAGCCTCGCTTATCAGGAGGTTGGGCCTTCTGCATGTGTGGATGCTTGCGAATAGGCCCAGCGAAAGGGAAGCTGCGGAGATCTTTTCTCCACTTTCCTTGCACCGGCCACTTCACAGATGGATCAACTCAGAGGTTGAACCCGACTGGCGAGCGAGCGGAACGTTCGGGTGGGCACCGTTACGGTGTCCCATTTGGGTGAGCGCGTGCGGGCGTGGGCGGCGTAGTCGGCGGCCGGCACCGGGACAAAGGCATAACTTTCGTTCCGAAACAGGTGGACGTTGGACACGGGATGATGTTCCGACGGATCCATGAGCCAATAGGCAAAAACGATCATCGGTTGAAACTGCTCTCCGAACACCTCCTCCCATCTTTGCAGCCCTTCCAGATCCTGGCGCGTGACCCAGTTTTCCCAGTAGCGCCTGCCTCCTTGGGTGTCGTAGGGGAACTTTCGGCCTTTCACGTCGGCCAGCCAGGCTCTTCGACCTGGCGGATACACGAGGAAATCAAAGGACTTGATACGCGCGCCGGAAAAAATCGCTTTCCTGTGCTCGTCCACCGGCAAATAGGGCCAGCCGAGTGATCGCAGGTAGTCCTCGAAGGCGGCCTCGTAATGGATGTGGCGTCGCACGATAGCCCTCTTATAAAATCAAAAACCGGCGCCCCACTCTCCTCGACTCGTAGGGCTACGTCAATGGCCATTCCGCGCGCTTGGCGGACGTTTGGGGAGGAGTAGGGCAGATCATCTTTGCCCCTCCGCCTGGCAGCCGCCACCTCAGCGGAACGCAAAGATCATCCTTGCACCATCCCGCTGTTCAGCGGCTCAGCAGGAGCTTCGCCCTCCCGGCGAACGGCCCGCATGTTCGAGGTTGACGATGCCGTAGCGGCTCATGACGTCGATCGGCTGCTGCGGGGACCGTGCCTTCGATGTCGGCGCGATGGACGGCACGTTTGATCCCAACCTGGAGCATGAGCTCGTATCGCCCGAGCTGCTCGAAATCGGTTTGCGGTATAGGACACTCTAACAAGATCGTATTGCGAACGATTGAGGCGCCCGACCCTATCGCGCGGGCTGAAGCCCGAGGCTTGCGCCCCGCAGCAACGCCTTGGACCGACAATCCCTGCCTCTGTCACACCCCACGGACTCCGGTTCGACTACCGCCACGCCGGCGACCTTGACCTCAGTTTCGCCTTTTTCCCGGCTTCGGTGCGTTGGCGATAAAGCTGTACTTTGATGACTTGGGCGGTCATGTAGGTCGGCTCGCGGGGGTGATCCATCCTGCCGGGGCTGGATCGGATTGCCCTCACAACGTCGCTGTGCGTCCGATAGACATGGCTGTCCGGATTGGGGGGCGTTCGGGGTCGTCGGAGGTATCGACATGTCAGCGAAAGCGAAATGGAAGACGGTCGCGTCGATCGGGTTGATCGGGTGGATCGTTGGGATGGCGTGCGCGGGGATCGCGTCGGGTCAGATATGCTCGTCCTGCGCCGTCGCGCGTTTTCGCGCTTCAAGGAGGGCCTTTCTGAACGCCTTGCGGTAGGCCGACATCAGAATCATCAGTGAGACGATGTACCCCAAGGCAACCAGCGCAAGTATAAGCATAAGTATTAAAAACATGCCCGAAACCACGACGGGCTGGCCAGCTAAGTAGACGGTCCCGGCAGCCGATGCGCCGCTGACTCGCGTGAGTACAGCCCATGCCACCATAAGCATGATAATGCCAATGCATCCAGCAAAGCGGACCACTTTTGACCTGGTGCGCGTGGCCAATCCGGCATCGGGAATACGCATAGCTAAACCTGCGAGATAGTAACAGATGCCGACCAGGGCACTCAGAAAAACCAACCCACTCGCGCAGAGAAGCACGGTGCGGCATAGACCCGCCACCTCGGCGTCAACCCCGAGTTGTTTCAACACTGGCGACGCCAGGTGATTGCACCCCACCA
>JADFMZ010000368.1 GCA_022563615.1 Planctomycetota bacterium | reverse complement strand
CATCCCCGAGCGCGCCGTCGGAGGCGAGGAGCTCTTGCTGCTCAACCCAGCTCAAGCCGTCGTCGCGGAACACATACACCGAGCCGCCATAGGTGCTGATGTCGCTGTCAAAGGGGGCGCCCACGACGATACGATCGCTCCTGAGACAGACAGATCCACCGAACCAGTCACCTCCGCCTGAATCGGAGGCAACCAGTTTAGTCTCGTGGATCCAACTTCCTCCCACATGCCGGAAGACGTGGGCCGAGCCAGAGCCGTCCCCGGCGTGGTCATCTCCTGGTGCCCCAACGATGACCCGGCCGCTGTCTATGGAAACCGAAATGCCGAACCGATCGCCCTCCGCTGCGTCGGGCGCGGTTAGCTTGGCTTCCTGGATCCAAGTGTCGTCATTCGGGTTCGCCGGTGTTCCGTTATCGTCGCGCCGGAGCACGTACGCGGAGCCTGAGTCGGTTTGCTCGCCGTCGTCAAAAGGCGCCCCTACAATGGCCCAGTCACCGCTGACTGAGACTGCAGAACCGAACTGATCCCCCTCCGCAGCATCCGAAGCTGTGAGCTTCTGTAACTCGTTGAGCACCGGAAGCTGACCCGCCGCTGCCGGCTCGGCGTTTGCCACGATCCCCGGGAACGTCCCGAACAGCACCCCTGAGATCACCGCGACCAACCCGATCGTTCCGACCGTCGCCCTTTTCGCTCTCGCTGACATGTCGATACCTCCAACGACCCCGAGCACCCCCAGCCCGGATACGCATTATACCGGACGCAAAATGCCATTGCGAGGACAATCCGCCGCCGCAGCGCCGGCCACTGGGACAGGCTCCGCTACGCTCCGCCGGCCCCAGCAGCCGTTGCGCCGTGCACCTCTGGTTGACAACCCACCTCATCCAGCGTATCTTGCCACGCTGGTGCAAGCCGGTAGGTTCCAATTGAGACTTGCGAGGTGTGGCAGGGTAAGGAACGGGGCACCGGATTTTTAGTGAGGCTCTAATTAAGTCATGCTTCCTGCAAAAAAGACGTCAAAATGCCGAACGCGGACCCGGCGGGCTCATCATTCCCTGCGTCGTGTCACGTTGAGCCCTTGTCCGAAATGTGGGCGACCCAAGCTGTCTCATTCGGCCTGCGATGTTTGCGGGTATGTCAGTGCCAAACTGACGCTTACGGTCGGAGATTCTGAAAGCTAGCGCTCGCGCAGCACGGTGGTGCTCAATGGTTTGGGTGCAGCGCGCCTTGCGTGGTGGTCCGGTGGTTTGCGCCGGTAGATCAGAACTTTGCTCGTCGAGTGCCGCCGCGCGGTCGGTACCGACAGGATGTCGGCAGATACGGAGGCACGCCGCCGCCGGGTCGAAAGTGACACCTCGTCCGGCTCTGACGTCCGAAGCACCGCAACCCCATTAGTCTTTCCGCCCGCGAGGGTCCGGCCGCCGTTGCCGGATACCACATAGTAAGGTTCCAACGGGTAACCGTGACGGTTTTTTCCTGGGGATTTGCCACTACGCCAATAAGTTTTGGTCTTGACCGTCTAAGAAACGTGTATCGAAGCGCTCCCGACACTCCGGCATTCGCGCAGGCTGAAGCCCGCGGCTCTTAATTGTGAAAAGCTCCTAGTTTTGGTTTTGGTGATGCAACCTGTCTGGCCAATCCGTTTTTGCGGCACGGGTGCTTACGTTCCCGAGCAGGTAATCTCCAACCAACACTTCACAGACTACCTCGATACGAGCGACGAGTGGATCGTCACCCGTACGGGCATTCATGAGCGGCGTCGTGCGGCTCCAGACGAGTCGACCTCGACCATGGCGGTCAAGGCGGCCAACCGGGCCTTGGAAGATGCAGGGACAACGGCTGAAGAAATCGACGTTGTCATCTGCGCCACAGCCACCGGCGACCACCCGTTTCCCTCCACAGCCGGCATGGTGCAACATGCGATAGGAGCGGGTAACGCGGCGGCCTTTGACGTTGGCGCCGCGTGTGCGGGTTTCCTATATGCCACCTCGATTGCGGCGGGGCTGCTCCATTCCGGGATCCATAAGCGAGCGCTGGTTATCGGGGCGGAAACGCTCACCCGGTTCACGGATATGGAGGACCGGCGCATGGCGATCCTCTTCGGCGACGGCGCCGGGGCGGCGGTTATGGCCAAGGCGGTCACACCGGGGTCGGCCATCCTTTATTGTCAACTGGGCAGTGACGGCAGCCGGGGGAGGGACATCTGGCTGCCCGCAGGCGGATCGGCGCTGCCGGCGTCGAGCACGACGGTGGCGGAACGGCTGCACTATATGAAAATGCGCGGACGCGAAGTCTACAAATTCGCGGTGATCAAGCTGAGGCAACTGGTCGACACCGCGCTGAAGGAAACCAACCTGACACCGGACGATCTCAAACTGGTGATCCCGCATCAGTCGAACCTGCGGATCATCGAATCGGTGCGCATGAGGATGGGGCTACCCAAGGACAAGGTAGCGGTGAACATTGATCGGTACGGGAACACCTCGGCGGCATCCATTATCATGGCCCTGGATGAAGCTCGGCGCGACGGTACGTTGAAGACCGGTGATCTTGTTCTGATGATGGCGATCGGGGCGGGGCTGACCTGGGGGATCATGATTGTCCGGTTGTAGAGCACGCTAATGGGTCAGGCAGCGGTCATTTTTCCAGGCCAGGGATCGCAAGCGGTCGGTATGGGCAAGGACGTCGCCGGAGCGAGCGAGCGGGCCCGAAACATATTCCTCCGAGCCGACGACGTGCTTGGATTCGACCTGGCCCGAACGTGTTTTGAAGGGCCCGCCGAAACCCTCGAACAAACCGACATCCAACAACCCGCTATCTTTGTCACCAGCGTTGCGATCTGGCAGGCCTTTCTGGAGGCGGGCGGCAGCAGAGAGCAGTTCTCGTTTGCCGGCGGCTTGAGCCTGGGCGAATACACGGCGCTCCACGTGGCCGGTGCGCTTGAATTTGATGATGCGTTGCGATTGGTGCACCGTCGGGGTAGGCTGATGCAGGAGGCGGCGCGAGCCCGTCCCGGCGGGATGGTCTCGTTGATCGGAGCCGATGAAGCCACGGCGACGGCGTTGTGCGATCGGGCGCGAGAGGATGACGTGCTTGCGCCGGCTAACTTCAATTGTCGCGGGCAAGTTGTGATTTCCGGAAGCAAGCCGGCCTGTGATCGTGCGGTGCGCCTTGCCGAGGAGTTTTCCTGCCGGGCGGTCCGGCTTGCGGTGGCCGGGGCGTTTCATTCGCCGCTCATGGCAACGGCTGCCGAGAGTCTGGCGCCGGTATTGGCCTCGACGCCTTTGACCGAACCTTCGATCCCGGTCGTCGCCAACGTGGACGCCGAGTATCATCGGTCGCCGGCTACGATTCGGGAGTCGCTTCGCCGGCAGGTCACGCATCCCGTGTTGTGGCAACGCTGCGTTGAACGCATGGTCGCCGACGGCGTCGATCGATTCATGGAAATCGGCCCGGGCCGAGTCTTGACGGGGCTCATGCGGAAGATCAATCGAGACGTGACCACGATCAACGTCAGCAGTATGGATGCCGTCTGTGCCGCGCTGCCCGAGGTGGAAAGTGGCTCGCCTCGCGCTTAGCGCAGGGTTTTACCTGTGATGCAAGGATGATTCCGACCCGAGCCTCGGGCTTTAGCAGTACAGCGCAAAGTCGTGTCAGCCGGCGACATCGGAGCCACCGGAAAACCTTGGCGGTACGGGGTATGCAGGCCGGCGATCCACGCAACCGATCAACCCGGAAGGATGCGGACCGCCGAGGG
>JADFMZ010000367.1 GCA_022563615.1 Planctomycetota bacterium | reverse complement strand
TCTTCTCGGTCTCTGCTTCATTTACAACACCCTCCGCTCTATCGTTAGAGTTTAGATGTTGCATTGACCGATTGAAGCCGCAGCCGTTCTCTGCCTGTCACGGGGTCGGTTTTCTGGTCGGTTGAGTGACTGCTCCTAGGCGGAAGCAGCCTTTCTGAACTCTGCAAGCAGATACCTCTAATCGGCAAACTCGAACGGCAGAGGCAATACGCAACCGGCGCCAAGAGGATCGTGGCTGGCCTGGTTCGCTTCGAACATCATCTCCCGCAGTGTCATGGGCCCATTCGGCGTCTCGACCTGTCCCTTGCGCGACAGTTGGTCATCGTGACTGACCGTCGTAACCAGATGCCGCCGGTCATACTCAGTGCCGGTGTTGTCCATCTTGAAGGACTGAAAAGGCTCCATGCGCACATCCCACAATCGAAAGTTCATGTCGAAAGGATGGTCTTCCCCAGGACCGACGGACCAATACCGATGGTCGATCACCGTTTGAAAGCCGACCGCCGCCGGCGGGAAGAGTTGGGCGGCCATATCCGCCCCGAAGTTCGGTCTGTTCGTACTTGTCGGATCCACCAGCCGATCACCATGCAATAGGGTGGGCGGCATGTCGGCCGGAGGAAGCAACGCGCGCCGCCGCAAGACCGGCTCTTCGGTCAGCGTGGCGTAGGCAACCTGGGTTTGCGTCGGTCGGTGCGCGAAAAAGCCTAGGTTCGGATCGCGCGGGTCGCCGGCCTTTGGCCACCACCCTAGGTTGAGCACCGACTGAATCAGGTTCGGGTGGGACTCATTGAGGTTGACCATCCCGCCATGCGGAATCACCCGCAGGCCCACAAAGACATTACCGAACGTCTCTGCCGAACCGTTTACCGCCTCGGAAATCGCGGCGATCTGCTCCGGCGACATCCCCAGTTTCGACGCCTCCACCTGAACGGTGTCCACAATTCCGTCACCATCGGCATCCACAACGGTGTAGCCGACGCACCGACCACCCGCGACCAAGCACGAATCGACCGGGAATAGGCCACAAGCTAGCCCGTGGCTGATTCCCCCCAGGCACGTCCGAATGTTCATTCCGCCTGGCAACCCTGACGACGTTCCGATGTCCGTTCCGCTTGGCTGGGTCGTGTCGATTACGAACTCACGCGGCAGGCCGGCCGACGCACCGCTCTGCTGCGCGCTTGCGTCGGTGGACCATCCGAAGACCAACCGCTGCGGGTTGGGAGGATCGGGCACCCAATAGGGCTCGATCGGGCTGAACAGGCTTCGATCCGCCGGCAACTCAGCCGTGGCGCTTGACGAACTAACCGCCGAGCCGCGCCCTACCGCGCGGGATAGACTTTCGCTCAGAATCGAGCCGAACTCTTCGACGACGCCTTCAACGCTCTGTTGAGTGCGCTTTCGCTGCGATTCGCTGGCCAGCAGCTCCGCCTCGAAGTTCATCGTGGCCATGAACGCAATCCCCAGCACGAACAGCACCGAAAGCAGCGTGATTACCAAAATCAGCACCGACCCCCGTCGCCGCGCGGTCTCGACGTCTAGACCTTTCGACCTTGCGACCTTTTGACCTCTTGAACGATTGACGTTTCGATCTTTCATCATCGCCCCACCGGCACTACGAACACGCGCCGAATCGGTTGATTCAGCCGCCGTGCGTTGTCGAATAGGTCGATGGTGATCCGAATCGCGCCGGGGAAGATGTCATCCGGCACCGGCTCGCCGGTAACGCGGTGAGGCCGATTGGCCGTAAACGTCACCAAGTTGGCACGACCGCCAGGGTCGATGTGTTGCCACGCACTGATATCCGGATTACGGCGAAAGCGATCGACAAGCGCATAGCGCCGGCCGTCGGCCTGCACGCTCTGCTCGTTCAGAAGCGAGTCGAGCTTCGACCATTGCTCGTATTGGGGCGTTCCTTTGGCGTTACCGAAAAGCGCGGTGGCCGCCGCTTGCAACTGCTGGAGCGGGTCTTCGACGTCTAACGGGACCGCGAGGTTGAGCTCATCACCCGGATCAATCCAGTACACTTGATGAGCGCCGTCGAGGCGACCGGCCACGAAGTCACTTCGCGGATTGAGCGCCCACTCGACCTTGAACGAAGCGCAATTTGGCAGCATGAAATGCGCCAGGCTTTCTGCATACAAAGGTGGCGGCGTCACATCGAGCAGGCTTCTGGCAAACGGTTTTTTCCAGTTCGCGTAAGGCGTAGCCGTTTGTGTATCTCCGAAGATTTCCGGAAGAAACCAAGGCCAGAATGCGTCAGCTTTCCCAAATTCATCCGTCGCCGGCAGGAGAGCCGATTCCTCATAGGTGCAATACCTGAAGTCTCCCGGATTACAATGAGGTGGAGGCGGCTGACCGGGTTGCCTCCCCGGCGTCCCGATGAAATCCGTGCGGCCATCCAGCAGGCAACCGTCATCGAAGAAGTCCATCGGGTTTAGATTTCGATTCGGGCAGCGAGGCCGGGCAGGAGGTCCGCCCGGTAGCAGCAATACACTTCGCCGAGCCAGATGCCAATGCTCCGAGGGCACAGGTGAAACGGCCGTCGGATCGGGGTAGCCGTTGACGCTTGGAAACGCCGCCGGCCCCTGCACCAACTCAAACTGATCGTGCGGACCCGTTGGGTTCGGATTGGCCACGTACTCGCCCAACTCGGCGTGGCCATAGACCACTTGCTGCAAGTTCGACGTCACGTCAGGATTGGTGTAGCTGCGGGCCTTGCGGGCGGAGAAGATCATCAGTAGGTCCGCCCTCGGCTTTGCCGGGATCGACGGTCCGGCGGGGATGGCTCGAGCTTGTTCCCGCTCGGGGTCGTTTGCGTGGGGATAACCGTTGGAGGGGTTGCCATCATCGTCCGCCTCTCGACCATCCTGAGTCCAATAGGCGTTCACGGGGTTGCCCTGAATCAGGATCATCGAATGCCCGGGTTGAACATTGCGAAGGTCATCGCGCAGGATTCGCTCGAACTGTCGAAGACTCTGGTTCACGCGGGTCAGCGCCGTCGCCTGGCCGGTGGATTTGACCGTGACCGAAAAGACCTGCCCTGCCAGAGACAACATGAGAAGCAGGATGCCAATGGAGACGACCAACTCAACCAACGTAAACGCAGGTCGGGCCGAACCGACCCTAAACCTAAAGCGTAACTGTTCGTCTGAACCTTTCACTTTCATCTCAACGTCAAACCGGCAAGAAGAGGCCGCGAGAGCGGATCTACCCGTTCCCGCCAGCCCAATTATCACGCTCCGCAGGTGTCGGTTCTAGTCGAGACCGCCACGCTGATCCACCTCCCCGAGCTACGTTTTCCCCTGGAGCGTCGAAGCCTGCCCCAAGCAAGGTTCTAATCCCACGAAAAAACGCTACACTTCAAGTTCCCGCTGCGCTCAGCCTGCCCCAACAGGCGATGGATGAGCAGCGGAAACGGTTACCGACTCTCATAACCACTGGCACATAGATTGGGGGCAGGTCACAAGCGTAACGTTTCCCCATGGATTTTCACGCTTCACGGTCCGAGCGCTCTGGACGCCGTAGGAACGCACGAGATGACGTTCGCCCGGCGTGCCGGCCCAACGATCTTTGTACGGGGGGCACAGTTGCCATCGCACTGGTCGAAACTGGTGGCGGCATCGAGCACGACGTCCTGGACGTCTCCGGTACGGCTACATTGCTTGGCACGCTTGACATAACCCTCGTCAACGGTCCCATTCTTGTAGTCGGCCAGACATTAGACGTGGTGGCCTACGGTGACCACATCGGCGAGTTCTC
>JADFMZ010000366.1 GCA_022563615.1 Planctomycetota bacterium | reverse complement strand
ACACCGGCTGCTCCTTGGGTTGGCTGGACATCTCGCAAAGATGATCTTTGCGGTCCAATTGTTCATAGAACGATCTAACGCACGATCCGATCCGCTCCACGTCGCGCCGCTTCAACGAAGGGTGATTCGGAAGCCGGAGGATCCGTGCTTCAAGATCCCGCGCGACGGGGAACGCAGATTTCTTATTTGCCTCGTGCGCAGAGATTGGTTTCGCAATATCCTTCCGATAGGAAGCGTACATTTCTAGGTCGCCGCAGTTGCCGTATTCCGAGGTCTCCGAATCGATACCCCGTGCGAACAGATACCTTGACAGCTTTTCAGATTCGTCCGCCAGGATGCCGTAGTACATCCCGTTGTGGCGTGAATGCTCGCTTCGTCCCAGCAGCGTCACGCCGTCGATACCGGCCAGCGCCTCGTCGAGCCACTCCATCACTTGCCGCCGCTTGGCGATGAACTCGTCCGCCCGCCGTAGCTGGGATCGGCCTAGCCGAACCTGGAACCGGTGCAGACGCGCCGCCGGCTCGGACGAACAGCCGCCCATGCTCCGTGGCCGATCCGTCATCATGCGTCGTTGCACATTGGGCCAGACCGCACGCGCGGCGCGTAGGGCCGGCCAGGCGCCGAAACTGAACGGCACTCGTCGCGTGCCCACATCCAACACCATCCCCTTGCAAAACCGTTTCATGGTTTCCAGGATGCTTACCTTCTCGCGCATCCGCGCCAAATCCTCACGTATTCGTTGCGCCAGCCCGTCATCGTCGGTCGTAATCATCCCGCCACCGAAGGAGGTCACCAACTTCATAATGCTCAGGCTGAACACGGCGGCTCGCCCGAACGTCCCCACCGGACGTCCCCGATACGACGCCCCCAGCGCGTGCGCACAATCTTCGATTAACACCAGGTCGTGCCGGTCCGCCAGCGTCTTCAAGGCGTCCATCTCGCACGGCTCACCGAACATGTGGGTGGCCAGCAGTATCCGCGTGCGCGGAGAGATGAGTTCCTCCACCCGCCGCTCATCCAGATTCAGCCCGCCCGGACGGGCATCGACAAAGACGGGACGAAATCCAAGACCGATGAACTGCTCCACCACGACGAAGTAGTTGTACGCGGGAATGACAGCCTCGCAGTCGCGGGGTACGCCGATGTGCTTGAGAACCAGTCGCATGCCAAGCCGACCTGAAGCGACGGCGATGGCATTCCTACAACGCACATAGCGCGCAAACTCGGCCTCAAACCGTCTGGTGGGCTCCAGAGAATCCCCCGGGCGCGCCAGATCCCGCACCATCCGCGCGTAATCTCCCAACGTTGTCTCTACCTGATGCCGGGGGATGGCTAGTAGGTTCATAGCGCTGCGCGACTCAATCGCACGAGCTTGCGCAGCTCAAAGAGGCTTCTGAGCCGCAGCAATCTCGTTATCGTTGTCCTCGGGCGACGGTAGAACGATCGAACCGCCTCGCTCCGCAGGGCTTCAAGTTGTTCAGGCGTCAGATACTTGTGACGGAGGTTACTGGCTGCAAAACTGTGATTGTTGGTTTCGTCTTGCAGGAACCCTTCAGCCCGGGCGCGCTGTTCCAGCGGCGTTCCCGGGAGCGCGTTCAGGACGTTGTACGACACGTAATCCGGCCTGAGCGATTCAATGAACCGCATCGTGGCGCGAATTTCTTCCTCGGTTTCATCCTCAAAACCAATTATGACAAAGGCCGTCGTTTCGATTCCCAATTGCCGGCACCGGTTGAACACTTCATGGATTTGCTCATCGGGGATCGGCTTGCCGTTCAGCGCCCGTCGCCGCTGCTGCCCGCTTTCCACTCCGAACTCCACGCCGTAGCACCCGGCTTGTCTCATCAGGGTCAAGAGCCTGGCCGTCGCCACATCCACCCGAGTCGTGCATAGCCAGCGTAGTCGGAGCTTCCGCGATTTCAGCCCTTCCAGAAACTCAACCGTCACCCGCTTGTTGAGACCGAACGTCAGGTCTTTGAAATAGACCTCTCGAAACCCAAGCCGATCGATCTCCACCAACTCCTCGATAACGTCCGCCACCCGACGATAGCTCATCCTGCGGTATAGAGCATTGTCGAGACAGAACTCGCAACGATAGGGGCAGCCGAAACTTACCTGCACACACGTGACGGGTGCGTGTTTCGTCTGAGGAAAGTAATACCGTGAATCCTTGAAGATCGCGTGCACCGGCTGGGGAATGTGTAAATCCTCCACATAAGTGATGGCTGCGGAAGGAAGATGAATATCGTTGCCGATTCGCACCGCCACGTTGCGAGGCTGTGTCTGGTTTCCGGCAATCAACGGGCCGAAATCGTTTTCGGCGATGTTTAGAATCAACCCGTCCAGCCAGGGATGTTGCTCCATCAAAGCGCGGCATCGTTCGGCGCTTAGAGACAAAGAGATCGGAGCGACGACATAAAGGGCGCCGCCCAAGGCCCGCTTGAAGCGCTCCAATTGCGCTAGTTCCTCATCCAGCCGACCGGAGGAAACCAGCGAAACGGCGCCGACGGCGTCGAGGCCGGGTGCTCTTGCGATCAACTGCTCCCAACTCCATCGCCTGATTTGCGCGTCGAGATAGATGGGCGAGAACCCGGCTTCCCGAATCACACCGGAAAGCAGGATCAGATCGATGCTCGGAAAGGGCGCGTTCGGGGCGTTTTCCTTCTCGCGAATCGATGCACGTCGGGCGTGCCCGACGCTACTCGGCGGATCGAGCAGGAGCCAGCCTTGCTGACCGGAGACCTTCATCATGGAACGCACTCTTTTCCGCCGGAAAGGCCGAGTTCCAATGAAACTCAGCCCGAGGTGAGATTCTTGCGCTGTGCTCAACCGCAACCGGCTGAACCATGAACACGGGAACCCCGTCGATTGCCGCCGCTCTTGTCTATCGGACTAAAACGAAGACCCCCTAAATATCGGCCTCTGCCGCGAGCACTCTTCTTCGGGCCCAGATTCCTGTTCACCGCCTCGGAGCACTGCCCGATATAGGACCTAAAGACTCTTGATCGGTCCGCAAACGACCCCGGAGGCGACTTCTTGGAACTACAAATGCTGGCCCCCAGCGAATATGTCCGCATTCAGGACGACCCCACCCGGTACTACCGAGTTCCTCTTCTGGGTTGGATCTACCGACGGCGCGTCGCGCGATGCATCTCATTGCTGCCGGCGGGAGGGCGCGTGCTGGAAATCGGTTACGGCAGCGGGGTATCGTTCCTGAACCTCAGCCGAAAGTTTTCGGAAATCCACGGCATCGATTTGCACTCTCACTCGGATGAGGTCGCCCGTTCGTTCGCCCATACCCAATCGAACCTCTATCTGCGACAGGGCGATGTTAGGAACCTCCCCTATGAAGATGGATCGTTCGACGCCGCCATCGCGGTCAGCATTCATGAGCATTTGCCGCCCGACACTCAGGATGAGGCCTTCGCAGAAGTGCGCCGCGTGCTCGCGCCGGGCGGGTGCTACGTGGTCGGCGTACCGGGCGTCAATGCGATGATGACCACGGCATTTAGCGCCCTTGGATGGGACATCCGACCCTACCACGTCAGCAAGGAAACGCGCGTGCTGGAAGCCATGGGACATGCCCTGACGATGGATGTCACGCGTTACTGGCCGAGGTTTTGGCTTAAGTCGCAGACGGCCTACGTCTGCGCCCGCGCGTGGAAGCGTTAATGTCCACGGCTGCGCTTCGGAATAAGAGCCTATCCCAAAAAGTGTGGCACGGGTTTGTAACCCGTGCGTTTCACCGGTTGAAAACCGGTGC
>JADFMZ010000365.1 GCA_022563615.1 Planctomycetota bacterium | reverse complement strand
TCTGCCCGCGCCCGACGACTTCCCCTACACGATCCGTCTGGTGGCTGAGATTCTGGAATCCAACGGCTCAAGCTCCATGGCCTCGGTTTGCGGCGGGTGCCTAGCCATGATGGACGCCGGCGTTCCGATCAAGCAACCCGTGGCCGGCATTTCGATCGGGATGGTCGAGCACGACGGGAAACGAAAGCTGCTCGTGGACATTCTCGGCGAGGAAGACCACTTCGGCGATATGGACTTCAAAGTGGCCGGCACGCAACGGGGCATCACGGCCGTCCAGTTGGACCTCAAAGCCCGGGGGCTTTCGCAGGAGATCATCTTGGAGACGCTCGCCCTGGCTAAAGAGGTGCGTCTAAACATCTTGAAGACGATGCTCGGCACCTTGTCCGCACCGCGCAAGGAGACCAGCAAGTTCGCGCCGCGTATCCTGCGAACCCAGATTTCTCCCGATAAGATCGGGAAGGTGATCGGCCCGGGCGGCAAGTTCATCAGGTTGATTGAGAGCGAGACCGGTGCGAGGGTTGACATTGAAAACGACGGCTCGATTCTCGTCTCCTGCCTGCAAGAGGCAGGAGCCGCCAAGGCTTTGGAGATGATCGAGTCCGTCACCGCCGAGGTGAAGGTCGGCAAGGTCTACACCGGTCGTGTCAGTAGCGTTAAGGACTTCGGGGCGTTTATCGAAGTGACGCCCGGGCAGGACGGCCTGTGCCACATCAGCGAGCTGGATACCGAGTACGTGCGATCGGCGCAGGATGTGGTGAAAATCGGCGACGAGGTGCGCGTCAAGGTCATCGCCATCGACGACCAGGGCCGCATCAAGCTTTCGCGCAAGGCCGCAACACTGGAGGAAGCGGCCGCGAACTAGTGCGTCATCGGCTGTAATCTCGCGGGCTTTGCGCCGACAAGGGAGGGCGAGCCTCCCGGAAACGCCAAGTTGGCAGGACCGCAGGGGTGCTCTGCGCGTCGAGTTGCCACTTGGGGTCCGTTCCTGCTGGAATGGTCCGGCTCCAGGCGATCGGCGTTGGCAGCACGCGATGCGGTTGGAAGGCAACGTCCCGGGCGAGGAACGAACCGATCGGATGCCCGCTTCACGACAAATCCCAAGGCAACAGCCAAAAATGGATGACTCGATCGAAGCCGATAATTCTTTGGCCCGGGTAATCGCCGAGACGACCGAGCTGGCCGGCGGGTTGGCCCATGAGCTGCGCAATCCGCTCTCCACGATTCTAATCAATCTCAAGCTGTTGGCTGAGGATCTCCAGGATCTCGACGTCGATCCGGAGCAAACCCGGCGCCGCGCTCTGCTTAGAGTCGATACGCTGCAAGGTGAAGCAGAGCGACTCCAGATCCTCTGCGATGACTTCCTCAACCTCACCGGTCCCTGCCGCGTCCAGCGCGAACCGACCGACCTCAACGCCATCCTCGCCCGTCTGGTGATCTTCCTCGAACCCCTTGCTCGGCAAAACGACATCCGTTTGGAGCAGCGCGACCCCGACGTCAAGGTCATCTGTCAGGTGGATGAAAGACGGCTGAGCCAGGCGGTCCTGAATCTGTTGATCAACGCCCAACAGGCGATGCCCGACGGCGGCCTGCTACGCCTCTCCGCGCGACGGGACGGCCTCGGGGCGATCATCGAGGTGTCCGACTCAGGCGCGGGAATCACCCCCGAAAACCGGGAGCAAGTCCTGAGGCCCTTCTTTTCCACCAAGGTCGGCGGTACGGGGTTGGGGCTTTCGATCACCCGGCGCATCGTTGAGGCGCACGACGGCGCCCTCACGTTTGAAAGCACGGTCGGACGGGGAACAACGTTTACGATTCGAATCCCGTGCCACGGTGGTGATTCCCGGGACGCTGAGGGCGAATTGTGACGGTCGCAGGCCCACCCGAAGCGGCCGATGCCACGTCCGTGCCAAAGGCCCATCCCCAGCCGGCGGGCCGGCGCCGGGAAACCGGGTGCCCTAACCGTTGAAAACCCGCGTCCCAGTCCTTGCGGAGGTAGGTGTCGAATTGAACTCCCGAGATGATCCCCGAGCCGAACGGATGTGCCTTGCCCGGCGGGATGGAATACAATACCCGGTATGAGCGACACAGCATTCGTTCTGATAGTTGAAGACGAAGTCGCCCACGGCGAGGCCATCGCCGAGGCGCTGCGCCGATCCAACTTCGCCTGCAACCTCGTCCGTGACGGGAAGGAGGCGATCGAGAGCATCAAGCAGCGCCCCCCGGACGTCGTCATCACCGATTACAAGTTGGGCGGCCAGATCAACGGGATGGACGTGCTCCACCACGCCAAGAAGCTGTGTCGCGAGACGGAAGTCATTCTGATGACCGCCTACGGGAATGAGGCGCTGGCCCGCGAAGCGTTGAGTCGGGACAGCGACGATCGCGCTTACGACTATCTGATCAAGCCGATCGACATCGAGCTGTTGCGTGACAAGGTACAACGTGCGGCCAGGCAGGCCGTCCGCGCCCACGAAGCCCGACGACTGCGCGAGCAGATCGACAGCACTTTCGACTTCTCCGGAATCATCGGGTCCGCCGACTCCATCCTGCGCCTGATCAAACGCGTCAAGAAACTGGCCCGCAGCAAGAGCACCGTGCTGATCGTAGGTGAGACGGGCACGGGCAAGGAGCTGATCGCTCAGGCCTTGCACCTGAACTCGCCTCGGGCCGGCAAGCCCTTCAAGGTGCTCAACTGCGCCGCTGTCAGCGAGACGCTGCTGGAAAGCGAATTGTTCGGTCACGTTAAGGGGGCGTTTACCGGCGCCGTGGCCGACCGGCATGGATTGATCCAATCGGCGGATCGCGGCACGCTCTTTCTCGACGAAATCGGGGATATGCCGTTGCCGATGCAGGCCAAGTTGCTGCGCACGCTGGACACCGGAGAGGTGCTTCCCGTCGGGTCCAATGACACCCGGTATTTCGACGTACGATTCGTCGCCGCCACCAACCATGACCTGAATGAGCTGGTGCGAACGGGCGCCTTTCGGGAGGATCTTTTTTATCGACTGCACGCCCACGGCGCCATCCATATTCCTCCACTCCGGGAACGGCGTGAAGATATTCCGGCGCTGGTCGAACATTTCATGCAGCAGGCCAACACGGAGAACGACACGACCTTCGAAAGCGCGTCGCCGGAAGTCATGCGCAAGCTCATGAATTACCATTGGCCCGGAAACGTGCGAGAATTGCGCAACGTCATCTTCCGCATGTGCATCGAAGCGGAACAATCATCACTGACCGTAGAGGATCTTCCTGATTCCCTCAGAGCCTCCACCGACATAGTTCCCATCGGTCCGCCGAACCTGGCCGGCATGACCATGGCCGACGTGGAGAAACTGCACATCATGAACACGCTGCGCATGTTCGGGGGAAATCGCGAAAGGACCGCCAAGGCGCTGGGCATCGGCGCGCGAACCCTGTACCGCAAACTGCGCGACTACGGCCTGCGCTAAACCTGTATTTCATCCGTGACGCCGCCAAAATTCCGGCCCGCGCCGTTCCCCTACGGCTGGGCGCACTTGGCCCGAGTCACTTTGTGCATGGCTTCGTGGAGTTGCTCGACCAGATCCGCACCCGTATGAAAATGCGCCGGATCAGCGCGCCGCCCGCCACTGAGCTGGTGCATCCACTCCGTCGGCTTCGGCGGCAGCGCTTCCCACGTCAGGCCCTTCTCGTAAAAAAGATAGATGTCCCACGCCGGCCCTTGGTTGAGCAAATCCTTGGCAAACACCTTCGACGTGTTATCATTACCCTCTCTTTGAAGTAAGATGAA
>JADFMZ010000364.1 GCA_022563615.1 Planctomycetota bacterium | reverse complement strand
GTTGAAAAAGTGTGGGACGGGCTAATAGCCCGTCTTATCACCGGCTATTAGCCGGTGCCACACCTGTTTTCACCGGTCGAAAACAGGTGCCACACCCACAGTCCGCTTTTTTCAACAGGCTGTTAGTTCGAGTTTCGCACTTATGCCGCTTGTTGGACGGCGTGTAGGAGCGTTTGCGTGAGCTTTCTTGAACCCCGGCCACGGAGCGGGGTTGACAATACCTGCTCCCTGATGCTTTCGCGTTTTAGGGTCATCAGCATGTCGGCGAACGAGGCGTGACGCTTGGTCCTGTACCAGGGACGATCGGGCGGATGGTAGTGACGATGACCGCAGCGAGCGAACCACAACACGATCAGGGTATACAACAGCATGGCGGTGGGTGCGGTACGCTCAACCGCACGACGCGTCCAGCCTTGCGGTTCCTCGAAGCCCAGGTGCGTCTTGCTGCTTTGAAACGCCACCTCGATCGACCAACGCATAGCATACCAAACAAGCACCTGTTCAGCGGAGGCATCATGTCGCGTCGAGTAGAAGGCTTGCACCCTTCGCCCGCCGGTCAGCGGCTCGACGGCGACGATCCGCAGCGGTCGATGGGGCACGGCATACGCGCGTGCAAGGCAGTCCGCGAACCTTACTTTGTCCCGTCGGCCGTAGATGTTGAGCGTCAGGCGTCGCGCGCGTCCGGTCAGCATCTTCCGTGGCGAAGGAACTTGCACGCCTCGCTTTCGAGGCCGGCCGTTGGTGCCCGGCTTGCGCGGGGGCGGGGCTTCGTACAAGCGAGCGTCCAGATTGAGACGAGAGGTCAGATCGCAATTCTCGGGCAGGTCGCCCAAGACGCTTTGCCCGCCGTACGTCGAGTCGGCAACGACGTGAAATCTCCTGTTTTCATAGGCCCTGCAAAGAACATACAGCATGTCGACGGCCAGTTCGGGACGCGTGCGATACCATCCGCCCTTCTTGGCCACCGTCTGCTTGTTGATGTACAAACGGAACAGGATGGGCAAGGCGAAGTATCGATCGGTGCAAAACGGAAAGCATACGATGACGCTCAGTACGACCCAGCTATGCCCCCAGTTGACCCGAGCCACCTTTCGGGTGCTGATCAGGGGATCATGATGCATGCCAACGCCGAAAACCTTCAGCCCTCGTTTTCGGGCCAGCGTGTCATCGAGCGCCGGCATGATCGTACCCTCGCGCAGCCACGGCTCGATCAACGTGAACACGGCCAGTCCCAGTTCATCCAGACACCACTCGGCCTTGGCGAAGAGGCGGTGGAACGCCGAGTGATGCTTGGTGCCGACGGCATCGGCCGCCAGAATCGCGCCGGTGACCGTGTGCCGCCGGGCAAAAACCCAACCGGTCAGAACGGTGGCGAAAGTGCCGTAGGTCGGCGCGGTCATGACGAAAGCAAGCTGTTGGACAAGTTCGAGAAAAGACGATACGAGAGTCATTGCGAGCCTCCATGCTTATTCGGTCCTCCATCCGCCTCCATGCGGATGGCTGTAATAGTTCATAGACCGAATCGCCTGGATGGCTCGTTTTTGTCTACTCAGAACTCACGAAACGCCCACAAAAAGTGCGAAACTCGAACTAACAGCCTGTTGAAAAAAGCGGACTCGTGGGTGTGGCACCTGTTTTCGACCGGTGAAAACAGGTGTGGCACCGGCTAATAGCCGGTGATAAGACGGGCTATTAGCCCGTCCCACACTTTTTCAACAGGCTGCTAAACGTTGAACATCGTCAGAAACCCGTTGTGCTCGATTCGGGCGGACCCCGCATTGGGAGACGTCCAACACATAGTGCTCCGGGCAGCAACTGATAACCGAGTACGGATTGCTGACGATGCTGCACTTCGCCCCATCGATCAGATTCACGACGCGTCTCGCCGTGCGGATAGAAACTCCTGAAGCACCACTTGGGCGGCTATGCGGTCACGGTGTTTCTTCTTCTGTTTGTGGGTCAGGTCGGTGCCGCCCATCAGTTCGTCGGCCTGAAAAGAGGAGAGTCGCTCGTCCCAATAGTGCACCGGACGCCCTGATAGACGCGCGAGCGCTTCGCCGAAAAGGCGCGCCGTCTTCGCCTGTTTGCCTTCGGATCCATCCATATTCAAGGGGAGCCCGACGACGAAGGCGCTGACTTGATACTCCTTCGCGCGCGCGATGACCGCACGTGCCTGCGCTTGGGGGTCGGCGCGCTCTTCGATCGTTGCGAGGGGCGACGCCAAGCTGCCCCCGGCATCGCTGACCGCAAGGCCGATTCGTTTCGTTCCGTGATCGATCCCGAGGAATCGAGGCATGGGTCGTGATCCTTGCCTGGCAGCCTGTTGAAGAACAACCTGTTTTGTGGGACCGACTGGAAAGTCGGTCCCACTTACTTGTTCAACAGTCTATGGGCAGCAAGTGTCCCACATCCCCTCGATCGCCTGCGAGTAATGCGGTGGAAAACGGCTTCGCGTCCAACACACCTGATCTTCGCGTGTGCTTCGCGGGGTGTATCCGCTCATTACTTGTACCGGTCGCCGTAGCGCTGATTGATGTTATCGACCAGTTCCTTGATTCCCTGAGCGTCACGCTTCTTGCAAATCAGCGTGGCGTCGGGCGCATGCACGATGACCAGATCGTCGACGCCGATCGTGGCGATAAGGTGGTCCGTTTCCGCGACGACGATGTTGCCTCGTGAGCCGAGGTGAACGACGTTTTCGCACGCCGAAACATTGCCATCCGTGTCGGCCTCGACGACCGATTCGAGCGCCGGCCACGAACCAACGTCCACCCACGTGCAATCCATCTCCACGGCAAGCACCCGCTCGGCGGCGGGCAGTTGAGATTCCCCCACGCCGCGAATGCGGATCGTGAACCTGTTGCCCGCGAGGTGCCCGGGGCGCAGCTTGTTCGTGTGCCGCGACGTCCACGTGATCCGCGCGCCGCGGTCGCTAAAGGCGAGCAGCTTCTGCGGGTCGGCGTGTTCGAGGCTCATCATCTGCACGGTGATGGCGCGGGCGTCCTTCAGGCCGGCGACTCCGATATCGCCGGGGCGGACGGCCATGTGGCGGGCGATTTTCTCCACCGCCGCCGCGGTGGGAATGCCCGCCTTCTCGACGCGGAAGTAGACGTGCGTGCCCTCGCCGCACGCGTCGTACAGCGGGATCTCCTCCACGCGGAAGTCTTCCACTCGCTGCTTGATACGCCCGCCGATCCCCGGCAGGTCATCTGTCAGATGCGGTAAGTCCATTGTTGTTCTTCGATTCCGGCGGCGGCGTTGGCGGTGCGGGCAAGGGCGAACAGCAGGTCGCTGAGGCGGTTGACATACTTGAGCAGTTCGGGCGGCACTTCGGCCCCGGTGTCGGCCAGTGCCACCAGGCGTCGTTCCGCGCGGCGGCACACGGTCCGCGCCACGTGAAGCTCGCACGCCAGCTCGCAGCCGCCGGGCATGATGAAGGTCTTCAGGGCGGGCAGGTTTTCCATCGCCTTGTCGATGCACTGTTCGAGCCTGGCGGTCGCGCCGTCGTCCAAAGCGGCGCCCGGTTTGGCGCCCGTGCTCGCGGCGGCCAAGACCGCCCCGCCGGCGAACAACTCGCCCTGCGCGGGCGTCAGGGCATCGAGGGTCTGCTCTTGCCCCCCCCCACCGGCCAGTTGCACGCACCGGCCCAGATGCGCAGCCAACTCGTCGATCGTCCCGGCGGCCTCGCAATGGGCGTCGGACTTTCGCACGCGCCGCCCGCCCAGGCGGCCCGTCGAACCGTCGTCGCCTTTTCTGCTATAGAGTTTCATTCAGCCGTCTC
>JADFMZ010000363.1 GCA_022563615.1 Planctomycetota bacterium | reverse complement strand
CGGACGTCATGCCCGCAAGGGCCGCGTAGTGCTTCCATCCGATGGGACGAGTGTGATCCGCGCAACGCCAAACCGTCCACATGAACAGAATTGTGCAGAGCGCGAGGAGGTCATATTGTCTTGCCTGAGCCGAAGTTGCCACCACTGTGGGGCTGAAGGCCCAAACCCATGCGGCCAGTGCGCTCCGAACCGGGTCGCCCCACACGGCGCGAGCGAACCGGAACAGGGAGAGGATGGCGGCGGCGGCGATGAGAATGTTCAGTGCAGGACCGGCCCACAAGCTGCCGCTCCCGACGAGCATCATCCAGAGATGCAACACCCAGAAGTACAACGGTGGATGAATGTCATGACGGGCGAGGCCCGACGTGATTTTCCCAAAGCAGAACCGATCTTCGATTTGGATGAACCGTTTCCACTCCGACGCCCGAACCCAAGCGCCATAAGGATGTGTATTCTTCCCGACGACACCCGAGCGTATTCAGCCTGATGACCGGTGGCTGCGAGCAAAGAGATGCCCTCATCGGACACTAGGCTCCGCTTGCCCGAAACCTGGACGACCCGAAGCGATATTCCTCCGACAAGCGCCACACATAGCATCAAGAAAGCAAGGTTCGAAGATCCATGCGCCCAGCGCGGGAAGTTGGCGCTTATCTCCCTCCGAACCCGGCGGTTGTTCTTCTGCGCGGTCAAAATATGTCCAAGCGCGTGTATCGACGGAAGTCCACAGCGCCAACCTGTTGTATCGCCACGAGTCGGGTTCGCCAGGACACCTGATGCGTATCGAATCCATCAAGCAAACCCTGCCATCGCAGTGTGTACGATATAGCAGTTTTTGGATACCGTTGCAACTCCGGTTTTTCCCTTGCGAGTTGCCCACCGCCCCGGCGTTGCGTCATGGAAGTTATACCGGTTCAATACCGCTAATGATGACACGCCGACCGGTCAATCCCGATACGCCTCGCCCATCCACGCAGCTTGCTGGTGGACCCGCCGAGGTTGCAAGCGGACCGCTGACCGTCTCGCAACTGACCGCTCTGGTCAAGAGGGCGATCGAAGAGACCTTGCCCGCGACGGTCCATGTGCTGGGCCAGATCAGCAATTTCAAACGCCACTCGAGCGGGCACCTGTACCTGACGCTCAAGGACGCCTTCAGTGAGCTGTCTTGTGTCATGTGGAGAAGCGCCGCTTCGAAGCTCAAGTTCACCCCGACGGACGGACTGGAAGTGATTGCGACCGGTCGTGTCGAGGTCTTCGAGCGCTCCGGACGGTATCAACTCCACATTCGCAAGCTCGAACCGCGCGGTGTCGGCTCGCTCGAACTGGCCTTTCGGCAATTGTGCGAAAAGCTCGCCCGCCAGAGCCTGTTCGATGATCGCCGCAAGAAACCGATCCCCGCCTATCCAACTCGAATCGCCATCGTGACCAGTCCGACCGGCGCCGCCCTGGGAGACATGCTGCGCACGATCCAACGGCGATACCCTTGCGTCGACGTCCTGGTCCATCCGGTCCGAGTGCAGGGGCCGGAGGCAGCCGGCCAGATCGCCCGGGCCATCCGCCGGATCAATGCCGATGCTCAGCGGATCGGCGGTGTGGACGTGATGATCGTCGGGCGCGGTGGAGGATCACTGGAAGACCTGTGGGCGTTCAATGAGGAAGTCGTAGCTCGGGCTATCGATGCGAGTCATATTCCGATCATCAGCGCCGTCGGGCATGAGGTGGATGTTACGGTCGCCGATTTGGTGGCTGACGTTCGCGCCGCCACGCCAACGGCGGCGGCGGAGCTGGCGGTCCCGGTCCTGGAGGAGGTTCTAGCCAACGTGACCGCCCTGGGCTTGCGCTTGACTCGATCGGCCCGAGGATTGACGGAGCTTCTTCGGGTCCGTCTTGGCGGCGTCGAAGGGCGACCTACGTTTCGTGAACCGCTGGCGCTTGTTTATCGCCGCGAGCAGATGATCGATGAGGCCACCAACCGCATGCACCGGGCGTTCGTCGAGCGTGTTGGGCTTCACCGGGCGGCGCTGGACGCCTTGGAACCGGTCGTGGGTCGCATCGCCCCCCATGCCTATCTTCTGCGATCCTCGAACAACCTGTACAACGCTGAATACCGCCTTCGGTGGGCCGGCGCACAACGATGGTCGAACTCGGCGCGAGACGTCGATCGCCGACTGCGGCGACTCGATCGCGTTTCTCCCGTGCATCACATGCACCGAGTGAGCGATCGGTTGGATCGCCTGGCCCAATCGCTGCCCGCGCTAATGCATCAGCGCCTTTCCTTGATGGCTGAGCAGCTTCGATCGTGGCAAAGCCGTCTCGATGCGGGCAGTCATGAGCGCGTCTTGGCCCGTGGATACTCCGTGACGCGGATCGGGAAAGGCCGTACAGTGGTGCGGTCGGTCCGACAGGTGCGCGATGGTGACCGCCTCATTACGCAGGTGGCCGACGGTGAGTTTGAATCGGAAGTGGTCAACCTCGATCAACTGGAGCTGTTCGGACAGTCATGGCCAAGAAGAAACTGACCTTTGAGGATGCTCTTGGAAAGCTGGAATCCCTCGCCGAACAGATCGAGCAAGGTCAGATCGGCCTGGAGGAATCCATCAAAAAATACGAGGAGGGCATGGGTCTGGTTAAGCACTGCCGAAGCATTCTCACCAAGGCGGAGCATCGCTTGCACCAACTCCAGGAGCGCGCCGACGGCACGCTCGAAACGAAACCCATTGAGCCACCCACGCATCCTGATGCGCGTCCATGACGCGCGACACCGTCAGTTCGGGAGCGTCCATCGACGGCTTCCAGCCTGACGAAGATTTCGCCCGACAATGCGACGCCGAGGATCCTCTGCGCGGGTATCGGGATCGCTTTTGTATTCCACGGCGGGCTGACGGTTCGGAGGTCATCTATCTAGCCGGCAACTCGCTGGGCCTTGAGCCCAAGGGTGTCCGCGCCGCGATCGAGCAGGAACTCGCCGACTGGGCTGATATGGGTGTGGACGCGCACTTTAACGGCAAGACGCCCTGGTATTCCTATCACCAGGTCTTCCGTGAAAGCGGCGCCAGGCTCGTGGGGGCCTTGCCCGGCGAGGTCGTCATGATGAACAGCCTGACCGTCAACCTGCACCTGATGATGGTCACGTTCTATCAGCCGACCCCTCAGCGGTACAAAGTTCTTATGGATAGTCCCGCCTTTCCCTCCGACACCTATGCCGTCAAGACGCATCTTCGACACCGAGGATATGATGCTGCTGACGCGTTGATCCTTGCGCAACCGCGCGGCGATGAACATACGATCCGAGAGGATGACCTGGTCGCGCTACTGGACCAAGGCGGTCGGGAGATCGCATTGGTATTGCTTGGCGGAGTCAATTTCTTTACCGGCCAGGTATTTGACATGGCCCGCATTGCGGCGGCCGCGCAACGCCGAGGTTGTATGGTCGGCCTGGACCTGGCCCACGCCGCCGGAAACCTACCGCTGCACCTGCATGATTGGAACATCGATTTCGCCGTCTGGTGTAACTATAAGTATCTCAACAGCGGGCCGGGGGCGGTGGGCGGTTGCTTCATCCATGAAAGGCACGCCCGGAACATCGACCTCACGCGCTTCGGAGGGTGGTGGGGCAACGACCCCGACACGCGATTCCTGATGCATCTGCAACCCGATTTTGTTCCCCGTGGCGACGCCGACGGCTGGCAAATCAGCAACCCGCCCATCCTGGCGATGGCCCCGATGAAGGTTTCGATCGACCTGTTTGAAGAAGTGGGAATGACCGCCCTTCGCAGTAAATCGATG
>JADFMZ010000362.1 GCA_022563615.1 Planctomycetota bacterium | reverse complement strand
GTCACGGTCTTTGACGTGCGCCGCGAGTCGGCCACCAACCTATGCGAGATGGGCGCCGATTGGGCCGACACCCCACGGGAACTGTCAGAGGCCAGCGAGGTGGTGCTCACCTCGCTGCCCGGCCCAGTGGAAGCCGAGGAAGTGCTCACCAACCCGGACACTGGAATCCTGGCGGGACTCAAATCAGGCGGGGCTTGGATCGACACCACCACCAACGCCCCCACGGTAATCACCAAGCTGGCCGACATCTGCGATCGCGATTATGTAGCCGTCTATGCCGGTGACGATCAGGAAGTCGTCGTTCAGATCATTCGCAAATACGACGCGTTCGAGGCCGCCGTCATCGACGCCGATGGGCGCCTGGTCGGCAGGATCACCCATGACGATCTGTTTGATGTGGCTGAAGAGGAGGCGGCGGAGGATATGTATCGCATGGCCGGCACCGACCCGGCGGAGCTCGAAACGAGTTCGGTGCTCCATGCGGCCCGTATTCGCCTGACCTGGCTCTTGCCCTGCATGGCCGGCATGTTGTTGACCGCCATCGTCCTGAACCAAAGCCGGCCGAATTTCGATCTGGCTCTATTTGCGGCCCTGGTGCTGTTCGTCCCGATGATCGGCGCGACCGGAGGCAACAGCGGGATTCAGATATCCACCGTCATCGTCCGCGGCTTCGCGACGGGAGAGTTGGCCTCCACCAAGGTCGGCCGGGCCCTGGCGCGTGAGGGACGAATCGCCTTGGCCATGGCGCCGGTTTGCGGGCTGACCGCCTGGGGCCTGGTTTCACTCCTGTTCCCCGTACTTCAGAAGTATGCCGGCGGATCAGAGATACTCCCCGAACCGGAACGCGTAGCCTTGGCCGTCGGCGCGGGTATGACGGCGGCTGTTCTCATGGCGGCATTCCTCGGGATCGCCCTGCCGTTCGGGTTTCGCAAGCTGGGGGTTGATCCAGCCATTTCATCCGGCCCCCTCGTCACAACGCTCAATGACGTGGTCTCCGTGGCGGTCTATATGGCGCTGGCCATGTGGTTGGCGCGGTGACAGGCCGGCCATCGGTTCAGTCCGCGACCTTAAGCGGGGGAACTTCCGGCGTGGGCACTTCGGGCGTGGGGTCTGCAAGCGGGGGCACATCGTCCGGTCGATCCGGATCGAGCGGCGGCAGATCCTTCAGGGATTGTAGACCAAAGATATCGAGGAACTTCGTCGTGGTGCCGTAAAGAAGAGGGCGGCCGATCTCTTCGGCCCGACCGACAATGCGAACCAGGTTCATATCTCGAAGGCGAATCAACATGTCGCCCACCGCGACGCCTCGAATAGCCTCGACATCCGCACGCAGAACAGGCTGTTTGTAGGCGATGATCGCCAGGCTCTCCAACGCGGCGGAGGAAAAACGCGAATCAGCCCGGCTCTTGTGGAGCTTCCTGACCCACCGATCAAACGCCGGCAGCGTCAGAATCTGATAACCGTTGGCGATCAGCTCGATGCGAAAGGACGCCTCCCATTGCGTGTATCGTTGGTTCAGGGCGTCGATGCAGTCCTTGACGTCACTGGCGTTGCCGACGTCGAGAATCTGGGCCATTCGAGTTGCCGGCAGCGGGCGGTCCGTCGAGAGCAGCAACGCTTCGACGATCGACTGCCTCGTGGCTTCCGTCGCGGGCGCATCCTCGCCCTGCGGCGGTGGCGTTTCGTCTGCCGAGGGGGCCTCCCGTTCGACGGTGGTCTCCGCAGTTTCTTCCGTTGGCTTGCTCATTGTCCCGAATGATAGCCGAGAATCGTCCCATGACGAATAGCAGGGACGGCAGGCCCAAAGACGGGCAAAGATGATCTTTGCCCTACCCCTTCCTTCGTGGTCGCCAGAGCGTTAAAGGAAGGATGACATGGCACTATTGCGTGGCAGCCGTGGATTGATGGGTTGGTGTGCCACTGCTCTTGAGCAGTGACCTCGCGCCGCAAAATCCAATAACCAGCGCTTTGTACTGCTCGAGAGCAGTGGCACCCATCTGAGTTTGAATGCAACCCGTCAAATCACCGTTGCCGAAACACTACGTCGGCAAGGCGGCGATGACTTTCAGTTCGACGGCAATCGGCGTAGGCAGGCGATTGACCTCGACTGTCGTGCGGGTGGGGTTGGGTTTGCCGGGGCCGGCGAAATATTCGCCGTAGAGTCGATTGAAAACCGGAAAGTCATTTTTCATGTCGGTCAGGAAGACCGTTACGTCCACGATGTCGCCCAAGCCCATGCCGGCGTCTTCGAGGACGGTGCGGACATTCTCAAACACAGCCTGGCACTGCGTCGCGATGTCATAGGAGGCCACATCGCCCCGAGCGTCCAGCGTCACGCCGGGGATGTCTCGGGTGCCGCGTTTTCGAGGCCCGATTCCCGACAGGAACAGCAGGTTGCCCACACGCTTGGCGTGAGGAAACGCGCCGACCGGCTCCGGGGCGCGGCTGCTGATGATGTTCTCAGACACAAACTAGCCCCTGGGCATCCAACGTCGTTCCACGATGGGTCGGATGAGTTACCGGCACTGTAAAAAGGAAAACCGGGTCAGGCAAGCGCAATGGCCGCTGGCGTCGGGCGTCGTTGACGCAGCATGAGCATGAACAGAGAATGTCGGCGATACGACCTGAGCCCAAGGATTTTAAGGAGATCAAGACGTGCGGTTTTGCGTAGTGGAGCTTGCGGGCCAATCTGGCCCGATGTTGGCCGTCCAGCGGGACGGAGGTGTGGTGACGTTGGATGCCCCTGCCACGTTGCGGGGTGCGCTCGATCGCTACGGGGACGCAGGATTGATTCAACTCGGGAGTGAGGCCAGCGGGCCTTGCCTCCCGTTTGAAAAGGTCACGCGCTGGCTGCCGCCGGTGCCCGATCCGAGGTCGTTCCGCGATTTCTACGCGTTCGAGCAGCACGTGAAAACCTGCCGCACGAAACGAGGCCAGGATATGATCCCGGAATGGTATGAGTTTCCGGTCTTCTACTTCTCCAACGCCGGTTCGCTCAGGGGGCATCAGGAGCCGGTGAAGAGGCCTGCCTCGACCCAGACGCTGGATTTTGAACTCGAAGTCGGCTGCGTCATCGGCAAGCAGGTGCAGGACGTCAGCGGCGACGCAGCCGAGGACGCCATCTTCGGCTATCTGGTGCTGAACGACCTTTCCGCGCGAGATCTTCAGCGGCAGGAGATGAAGTGCATGTTGGGGCCGGCCAAAGGAAAGGACTTCGCCACCGCCATCGGGCCGTGGGTCGTCACCAAAGACGAGTTGGCCGACAAGCGAGTGGGGCCGGGTCGCTACGATCTGACCATGGTCGCCAGAAAGAACGGCAAAGAGCTATCACGCGGCAACTTCAAGGACGTCACCCACGATTTCACCAAGATGATCGAGCGGGCTTCGCGCGACGTGACGCTCTTTCCCGGAGACCTGATCGGCAGCGGCACGGTGGGTACGGGCTGCATTCTTGAACTCGGCCCCGAAACAACCGGCGGCTGGCTCGAACCCGGCGATACCGTCGAGCTGGAAATCGATTGCCTCGGAACGTTGACGACGCCAATCGTGTAGCGCGGTACCAGGACGGTGCATGGGGATGCGCGAAAAGGGTTGCTCAATAGGCGGTGACGCCTTGAGCCTATCTCAGTAGGTCGCCGATTCCCGTTTCCCAGCGCCGGGCAAAGAGGCCGGGTGACCCACCTCCTTTGGAGGGTACGTGTTTAGCGGGCTATGAACGGGGCCGGTGGAGGGAGGAGCAGATACGGGCGGAGGTGTTCAACGAAATCCTGGCCTCGTTGGTGGCAGGTGGCG
>JADFMZ010000042.1 GCA_022563615.1 Planctomycetota bacterium | reverse complement strand
GCCTCCGTTCGCTCCGCTCACTCCGGCCTGGCTGCCGAGAGTGTGCCCAGAGGAAGAAGGAAACGATAGGATGTGTCACCCATGTCCCCGAACGGGTGTAACCCTTGTCTCCGGTCCAAACACCTTGTAAAGGAGGGGGGCAAGATGTCGAACGACATTTCTGGAAGTGGCACTAGACATGCTTTGAGCGTCTTTTCCCCGGCTGACTATGGAAAGCTCGGTACAGGACCATCGCGAGTACCTCGATCCGAAGGTGCTGGCCAAAATCAGTGGACTGGAACTGCGCGCCCGGCTGATCGTGGAGGGGTTTTTCAGCGGAATGCATCGCAGCCCCAATCGGGGGGTCTCGGTCGAGTTCGCCGATCATCGGGCCTATGTTCAGGGCGACGATCTTCGCCACGTCGACTGGAAGGTCTTTGGTCGGACCGACAAGTATTACATCAAGGAATATGAACAGGAGACGAACCTAAACCTTCTGCTGGTGGTGGATTGCAGTGAGTCGATGGCTTATCGATCCCCCGACAGTCCTATGACGAAGCACGAGTACGCAGCCTCGCTGGCGGCGGCCATAGCCTACCTGACGCTTCAACAGCAGGATTCCGTGGGCTTGGCGCAATTCGACGAGACGATCACGGGCTTCATTCGCCCGTCGAACAACACCCATCATTGGCGAACGGTGGTTAAAGAGCTGGCCGGGCGCACCGGGAGCGCCAAGACGTCCATCGGTCGCGTGATGCAGGAGTTGGCCGAACGCCTGGGCCAACGCACGCTCATTATTCTCATCAGCGACCTCTTCGATGACGTCGATGGGATTCTGAAGGGCTTCCACTTCCTCCGGTATCGCCACCACGAACTGATCGTATGGAACTTGTGGGATCCTGCGGAACTGTCGTTCCCATTCCAGGGTCCGACCCTGTTTGCCGGGTTGGAGTCGATGGGAAAGATGTTGGTGGAGCCTCGTTCGCTACGGGCGCGCTACCTCGAACAGGTGGAGCGTTTCCAGGCCCGACTGCGTGACGGCTGCGGGCGGATGCACGTGGATTACTCCGTCTTTACCACCTCGACTCCACTCGACCAGGCCTTGAGCGGTTATCTGGCGACGCGGAGCAGCCGTCTGCGCCAGCGTTCGTCCCGCGTGATGGGGAGGGGGTAGGGTCGCCATGGAGGCGTCCTGGCTGAGCAGCGTGCCCTTCATTCACCCGATGATCGCCGGAGCAGCCGTACTTGCCGGCGCCATCCCGGTTCTTGTCCACCTGATGAACCGTCGGCGATATCGTCGCGTTTCATGGGCCGCCATGGGATTTCTGCAGGCCGCCCATCGCCGCAGCGCGAAACGCGTTCGGCTGGAGCAGTTCCTGCTCCTGTTTGTGCGCGTGCTGCTGATCACATTGTTGGGGCTGGCGATCGCCCGCCCCTACGTGCCCGCAAACGCCCTGGCGCCGCTTCGGTCGTCGCGCGTACATCGCATCCTGCTGATCGACAACTCGCTTTCCATGAACGCCGTGATTGGGTTGGAAGACAACGAGCGGACGCGGTTTGCGCTGGCCCTCCAATACGCCGGGCGCCTTTTGAAATCCTTTCCGCGAACGGATGGGGTCAGCCTGGTGACCCTGGCGGCGCCGGCGGAAGCGGTGATCGCCTACCCCGCCTATGATCGCCGCTTTGTGCGAGAGCGCTTGGGGATGATTCAGCCGACGCAACGGGCCGCCGACGCGGTTGGAGCGATCGATGAGGTGCTTGAGATCCTTGGTGAATCCTCTGTGGCCCCCGGCAACCAGGTCGTCTACCTATTGTCCGGGTTGGCCCGTCACGTTTGGCATAGTGATCTTGATGAAAACGACGATACGCCGACGGCGGCGGTGATCGCGCTGCGGCGGTTGAGCGACGCCCTGGGCGAAAGCGGCAACGGAATGCATATTGTTGCGATCGCACTCTGCGGGCGTGACGGTATGGAATGCAAAGATAATCTTTGCTCTGCCGCTGCCTGTCCGATGGAAAACGTGGCTGTCACTCGCCTCGCCGCCGAAACCCCACTGCTGACAGTCCACCTGCCGGTGCGCATCGTCGCGGAAGTGACCAACACGGGATCGTCCACGGCGCGAAACTTGGCCCTGCAGGTGCGCCGCGACGGGCAAATCATTCGTCAGGAGCCGCTGCCTCCTCTAGAGCCCGGGCAATCGAAGCTGATTACACTGAGCACGACGTTTTCCAAAGCCGGCACGCACGCGATGGATGCTCGCGTTACGGGCCTGGCCCGTGACGCCCTGCCGGACGATGACGTTCGATACCTGTCGATCGAAGTCCGTGAGACGACGCCGGTCCTGCTGGTCGATGGTCGCCCCGGCGCGACCCTGCTGACTGGTCAGGCTGGGTTTCTGGCGCTGGCTTTGGCGCCCGAGCGTTCCTCTTTTTCAGGTTTGGACGGGTCAACGATTGGACGATTGGACGATTCGACACCAGTTGAGCCGAAGGTCGTCACGGTGTCTGAGCTGTCGGGCGAATTGCTGTCCGATTACGACGTCGTCGCTCTGTGCAACGTGGAACGTTTGACCGGCGAACAATGGCGGCAGCTTGAAACCTACGTGTCTGAAGGCGGCGGCTTGATGATCTTCGGCGGAGACCGGGTCAACACCGACCAGTACAACCGGTACGCGTACGCCGACGGCGCCGGATTGCTGCCGGGCAAACTGGGTCGATCGGTTTCCACGGCCGGTGCGGCCTCCCTGGGCTTCCAATCGGACCGGCTCGTGCACCCGATCGTAGCTGAGCTAGCTTCGCAACCGGGCAGCGGAGTGTTTCTCGCCCGCATCGAGCGGTACCTGCCGATCAAGCTCGACGCGGGGCGGGCCGAAGTCGTGCTGCGATACACCAACGGTGATCCGGCCATGACCGCTTCGACGTTCGGCCAGGGGCACGTGCTGCTGTGCACGACGACCGCAAACCTGGAATGGACCAATCTACCCGCCAAGGGTGACTTCGTCTCGATCATGTTCAATGCCGTCGCGTATTTGTCCAAACGACATGGGGACCATCGCAACGTCATGGTAGGCCAGGAGATTCGCGAACGATTGTCGGCAGTTGAAAGTTCGCTGCCGCTGCGGGTCACAACGGCCGGGGGCGCCGCCCGGGAGCCGTCGATCGTGCCGGACGGCGAAGCGCTCCGCTTGGAATATGGTCCGGTCGAACGTGCCGGAGTGCTGACCGTTTCGCTCGGATCGCATCGGCGCGAGTTTGCCGTCAACGTGGATCCGACGGAATGCGACGTCACGTCGGTCGATCCCGAAGCGTTTCGCGTCGCCCTCGATCGGCCATGTACGTTGACCGGCGTGACGGAGGCGGATTGGACCACAGAACCCATAGCGGGCGTGGCGCAGCGTTCCGGTCATTATACGGAGTTGGCCGCCTGGATGCTTTATGCGGTGCTCGGGCTGCTGCTGCTGGAGCCCTGGTTGGCGATGCGGTTCGGGTTTCCCAAACCGGCTCAAGTTAAAGATCGGGTAGAGCAAAGATCATCTTTGCATTCTGTCTCGTCGCGGCGCGTCGGCGCGGCGGCAAGTTGGGTGCATTCATCGTGACTCGATTGATAGAATGGCTATTGGGTTTGGACGGCATCCGCCTGGGGCGTGACGCGCCGCTGATTCTGCAGTGGGAAAGGCAGGTCGAGGCGTGGATGTTGGTCGGGATGGCCTTGGTCGCCGTTGCATGGATCGCCATGGTCTACCGGAAAGAGCCCACCGGCGCCGGTCGGCGCGCGGCCTTGGCGGGCGTCCGTTGTACGATCATCGCGTTGGTGGTCGTTCTGTTCTGCCGGCCCGTGCTTGTGTTGCAGCGCAACCGCGTGGAGCCTTCGCATGTGGTGCTTCTCCTGGACACGTCACAGAGCATGGGCGCCGCCGATTCCTATCACGACAGCGCGCTCGCTTCGACGGTGGCGCGCGGCGCCGGGTTGCTCAATCCCGACGAGCTGCGCCGGCATTCTCGGTTCGAGTTGATCCGGCGCGCCTTGCTGAGTGACGATGCGGCTGCGCCCCGCCGCCTGCTGGAGCGTAACGGCGTTCAACTCGTTACGTTCGACAACGTCGTCCAGATGCGCGGGTTCTTCCGAACGGCCGAAAACGAGTCGGTCAGCGCTCTGACGGATCAGTTGCGATCGCTGAGGCCCGATGGCGCCGCCACGGACGTGCCCGGCGCGATCCTGAAGGTTCTTGAGAAAAACCGGGGCCGACGTCTCGCCGCTATCATTCTGGCCGGTGACGGACAATCCACGCAGCCGACGAGTCTCAAAGACGCCCTCGACGCCGCTGCCGGCCGACAGATCCCGATTTTTCCACTGCGCATCGGTGATCCCCGGCGTCCGCAGGATCTGGAGGTTGTGTCGGTCAAAGCTCCCACGGCGGCTTTTGTGCATGACCTGTTGTCGATTGAGGCCCTCATCCAAGCTACAGCCTTGACTGCGCCCACGACCATTCAGGTGCAGCTTGTGGATGAGCAAACCGGCCAGCCGGTCGATACGCGCGAAATCGTCCTTCAACCGCAGGCGGAGGCACAACTCAACTTGACACAGTCAGAATCGAGAGACGATCAGCCCGTCCAGGTCGAAGTACGCTTGAGCACCAAGCCCGAGCGCATCGGCCTGGCGCGCTACCGCGTCGATGTATCGCCGTTGGAGGGCGAGTTGGTCCTGGAAAACAACGTGCAGCGCGTGGACGTGACGATCATGGAAGATCATCTCCGCGTGCTCTACGTCGAGGGTTATCCGCGTTACGAATATCGATACCTCAAAAATGCCCTGCTGCGTGAGCCGACCGTGAGCTTGAGCGTACTGTTGCTGCAAGCCGACGAACCCTTTGTGCAGGAAGGCACCGATCCGATCCGGCGCTTTCCACAAACGCCCCAAGAGCTGAATCGATACGACGTTGTGCTGCTGGGCGATGTGGATCCGCGTGGCGGCTGGCTCAGTGACGCGCAGGCGCGGATGCTGCTCGATTGGGTGGGCGACCACGGCGGCGGTTTCGGTCTGATCGCCGGAGCACGAGCCGCGCCTCATCGGTTTCTCGGAACCGTTCTCGAAAAGCTGCTTCCCATCCGCATCGACCCCGCCTTCCAAGGGGTCGACGAAAGGCCGATCCGGTCAGGCTTTCGCATTCGATGGACCGATGATGGTCGCCGCAGCAACCTATTCCTTATCGCGGCAGGGGAAGAGGGACCGGAATGCCAAGGCGACTTATGCGATACGCTTGGCACTACCTTTGAGCAAAGCGAGCGGCTTTGGGAGAGTCTTCCGCAGCTCTATTGGATCGCCGCAACCCTGGGGCCTCGGTCGGGGGCGCAGGTATTGGCACAGCACCCGACCCTGCGCACAGCCACAGGACCGCTTCCGCTGATTGTGCTGGGCCGCTACGGGGCGGGCAAACTTTTCTTCCAGGCTTCTGACGACACGTGGCTTTGGCGTCGGCATACGGGAGAGTTGCTGCACGACACCTACTGGGTTCGTGTGGTGCGCGAGCTTATGCCGGAAACGCGCGCGGTTCGCGACCGTCGATACGTTCTTCGCACGGACCGGCGTGTGTACGAATACGGCGCGCCGGTTCGGGCGCAGCTTGAGTTCTTCGACGCCGAGCTGCTGGGTGAACAGAGCGACAGAATCTCAATGAAGATGTTGCCGCCTGACTCGGAAGTGACACACGCGCGACGCGCCGGGGGAGGGGCAAAGATGAGTTTTGCCCTACACCGTCTGGGGCCGGAATCGAACCGATTTGAGGGCAGCTACGTGCCGGACCAACCGGGCAGCTACTTGCTGACGGCTGCTGGTCTGCCGCCGCGAGCGGGCGAACGAGAGGTTTCGGCGGCGATTCTTGTGCAAAGGCCCGATCTGGAAGCGCGCCGGTCCGAGGCTGACCATGAGGCGCTTGACCGCATCGCATCTGCCACCGGCGGACGGGTTCTGGACCTCGACCAATTGGAGAAGGAATTCGCCACGATTCGTGATCGCAGCGTACAGATTCCCGATGACCTGAGGGAACCGCTATGGGATTCCAAACTGGCCTTGATGCTGTTTGTGCTCCTAATATCCATAGAGTGGGTTGTTCGCAAGGCATGTGGGTTACTCTAATGCCGTGTTTCACAAGGCTGCGGTTCAGTTTCGTAATCGTCTTTCAAGTGAGAAACGCTACCGCTTCCTCACGGGCGCGGCACTGAAACAGAGACCGGTTGAAAGGTCGGTCTACGGGTTATCTTTGGTAAATGTTGGCGACAGAAGATGCAGCCGTCTGAAGTTATCACGCAGCTATCCACGTTGCGAAAGCGCATACGCCGCCGTCTGGTGGTCTATGGGTGCTGCGCCGTCGTGGCCGGCGGGATCATCTCTTTCCTGACGATCGTGACGCTCGACTGGTTGCTCTGGCTGCCGCCGTTGTTGCGCGTCGTCGTCGGCGTGATATTCCTGGCTGGGTTTGTCGGCGCGACGATGTATTGGATCGTCCAGCCGCTTCGCGCCAAGCTGAGTTTGAGCGAGATCGCCGGGCGGATCGAACAGCACATTACGCCGCTGCAGGATCGACTCACGAGCACGGTTGACTTTTTGACTCGCGGTGACGCCGGCTCGCCTCGCATGATGCAGCAAGCCGTGAGCAACACAGCCGGCATCGTTAAGGAGATGCCGCTGGAGGAAGCGCTCTCGCTCAAGCCGCTGATGAAGCAATGCTTCTGGTGCCTCGCCAGCTTGGCGTTGCTCTTTGCGGTTCTCCGATTCCTGCCGGGTTGGACCCAAATCGGCGGGACTCGCTATTTGGATCCGTTCGGCGGGGCGCAGTGGCCTCGAAACGTCGCCATCGTGCCGCTGACCGGCAACCAGGTGGTGGCCATGGGTGAATCCGCCGAGGTGCGCATGTCGATCGCCCGAGGCTTGCACGACACGCTACGCGGGATCGTGTACTTGCAAGAGCAAAGGGAGGGCGAACCTCTCGGGGAGCCGTCGACGCTGGCCTTGCATCGAGACGCGCAGGGCGTGTTCAGCACCACCATCGATGTGGTCACGCGCGACTTGCAATACTGGTTCGAGGCCGGGGATGACACCACGCGCGACGGTCCCTTTCGGATTCGTGTGGTTCGCCGTCCGGAGGTGATCGAGGCGTTGGCGGCTGTCGAGCCGCCGCCCTATGCGTTGGAGCGTATCGTGCGCATGCACGATCTGGCTGACGGTCCCGTTCCGGCCCCGGTGGGCGGATTCGCACGGATCACCCTTCGCGCCAGCAAACCGATTCCACTCGACGGCGGCGGACGCGTGGGACTGCGCCTCAGCTCCGGCGAGTTGATTCCGCTGATCGTGGATTCGGAAGATCCTTCCAGGCTGACGGCGCGCTTCGAGATTCGCGGCGACATGGAGTTTCGCGCCGAGCTGCGGGACGAGCTGGGGTTTGGCAACCGCGGCGCCGCTCGCTATTCGATCCGGGCGACGCCGGATACGCAGCCTGGCGTTGCTATTTTGGAACCGTCCGCTTTGACCGAAATGACGCCCGGCGGCTCGATCCCGCTGTTGATTCGCGTCGTGGATGATTTCGGCGTGACGCGGTTGGAACTGCAAGCCACGCGCTCCGGCGGCGAGTTGGCCTACACGGTTCCGCTGACGGATCGTTTGGAAATCAAGCGACGGGAGTCGGGGCTTGAAGCCATGGTGTCTTACATTTGGAATGTCGAGTCTTTGTCTCTGGCGCCGGGTGATGTTCTCACGTGTGTCGCAGTCGCGTGGGACAATTACGCGACGGCTGACGGGAAGGGACAAAGCGGCCGATCCGCGCCCATGCGCGTTAGAGTCATCAGCCAGGTCGAGTTCGCGGTTCGGCAGCGTAGCGACCTGGCGCGACTGGAGAAACGGTTGCGGGAGGCGGCGCTCGATCAGGCTGACCTGTTGGATCAGACGCGGACGCTCGTTGGATCGGATGACGGATCGCTTGCCGAAGCCGAACCCGAAGCAGAATTCGAACTTCCGTCAACCGCACCGATCACCGCCCGGCAGGTGCGACTCACCCGCCGGAGCCGTGAATTGGCCCGACAGTTCTTCAACCTGGCCGGGCGGATGGAACGGGGCGGCGCCGGTGCGGGCGGCATGCACAGCCGTGTTCACTCGCTGGGCGAAGGGCTGCAACAAACGGCCAGCGGTCCGATGAACGGGGCGGTCGACGCGCTGAATCGAATCCCGAACTCCGGCGCACCGCCCGATCGGCGCGATTCGCTGGTCGATGCTGCCGACTTTCAAGCCGTCGCCGTCGAGCAACTCGAACGGTTGATCCGGGCCACGGCCCTGTGGGGCGACTTCCAGAGTTTGTTGACCACGGCTCGCGATCTGCTGGAGCGTCAGGAATCGTTACGCGCGCGGACGTCCGAACTGGGCCGATCCATGCTCGGCAAATCGGTCAATGCGTTGACGCCGGAGGAGGCCAGCCGACTGAAACGAACCCGGCGTAAGCAGGGGCAGCTTGCCGACGATGTCGATCACTTGCTTGCGCAAATGCAAGCGTGGCAAGGCCGCCCCGAGCAAGGCGACGCCGCCGGAGGCGATGCCGTCCAATCAGCCCTTCGCGCCGCCCGCGCGTACGATTTAACTCGTCGCCTGCGCAACGCCGTTTCAGCCATCCAGTCCAACCGGACGGGCGCAGCCGCCATGGAGCAGAAGGCGGCGGCCAAAGGGCTCCGAAAGATGGCGGCCGCCTTGCGTCAACGCGGCGCGCGTGAACTCGAACAACTCCGCAAACGGCTCGACGACGCCCGGCGCCAGATCGCGCTGCTGATCGAGGATCAGGAGGCGCTGCAAACAGCCACGCACGAAGCCGCTCTGCTTGGTGTGGATGAAGATGCCTTTCATTCGCTTCAGGTAGAGCAGCGTCGGCTGCAACGGAACACGGACGAATTGGGTCGTCCGATGTCGCGCAAGCCACGACTCGCCGTGGCGGGGGAATCCGTCCGCCGTTCCGCCGCGTTCATGAAGGAAGCGAAGGACCGGCTCGAAGAACAACAAGCCCGCGACGCGGAGAGCGCACAGGAGGACGCCTTGGCTTTGCTTCGGGACGCCCTGGACCGGCTCGAACAGCTTGCTCAACAAACGGCGGACGAAGCGCTGCGTCGAACTCTGCATCGCATTCAGGAGAAGCTGGAGTTGGTGCGCACCGCACAGCTTCAAATCCACGACGGCGCTACTCGACTCAAGGCTGCGATCGACCAGCTAGGGCGTTTCGGTCGCCGGCAGGCGCGGGAGGCGCGCAAGTTCGCGGAGCAACAGGCCGAGGTTCGCACAAGGGTCGATGTGCTCTTGCCCGACCTGGAGCAGGTGGTTGTGTACCGATGGGCGTTGGAGCGGGCGGCGCGATGGATGGAGACGGTTCGCCAAACTTTGTACCTGCCTCGGGTCGATGGTGAACTGTTGGCTACGACTCAGCGCATCATCCGCGAGTTCGACAAACTGATTGACGCGATCGTGGAAACGGGGTCGTTCTCGATGGACCAGGAGTTCCAGGAGGCCACCGGCGGCGGTCAGAGCGCGTCAGGTTCCGGCAAGCCCGTCCCCACGCTGACCGAGCTTCTCGTGCTCAAGACAATGCAGCGGGACATCCATGAAAGAAGCCGACAATTGCATCAGTCGTTCGATATCGAGCGGGCCACGGAACAGCAGCTTCGAGAGCTTACGATGCTCGGCGAGGACCAGCGCGAAGTGCGACGACTGACGGAGTTGGTTACCAACCAGGCTCGACAAGGTCCGTAACATGATACACGACGCCCATACATCCACGAGAGGTTCTCGACCTCAGCGCGCCGGGCGCAGAGTTCTTGCGTCGATCGCAACACTCTTGTTCGTTGCGACGGCGTGGAGTCAGAAACCCCCGCCGACCACCCCGAAGGACGTCGAGACGGAGAAACTCGGCGACCGGCTGATCCGCAGGGCCGCGAGCCAGGCGGATGAAGACATCATGGCCACTGTCTTGCGTCTGATGGATGAGGCTGCCCACAAACTGGAGATTGAGTTCGACGCCGGCGAGGAAACTCAGGCCTTGCAAACCAGCATCCTGGAGCGGCTCGACGAAGCGATCCGAATGGCGGCCTCTCAGCGCCGGAAGAGCCGGCGAGGTCGGTCGGATTGGACCGGCGAGAAAAGAAAAAAGCCTTCGCGTCCCAACGGCGAAAACCCTCGGGAGTCCGAAGATCAGGATCAAGAGAATCGCTCGCGTAATGCAGGGGCCGGCGCCGGACAAGGGCAGCCGCAGAAGGTTGAACCCCTCGGCGGCGATATGCGCGAGCTGCGTCGCGCCTGGGGCTTGCTGCCCCAACGTGAACGCGAACAGATCCTTCAAGGTAGCCGCGAGGATTTCCTCGAACGATACCGCCAGTGGATCGAGCGATACTATCGTGCGTTGCAGGAGGCGGAGGAATGAGAACGTCACGGGTCGCAAACACTCGTCCTATTGCCATGGGCTACAGGTTTCACGACTGCTCGACCCGCAGACGTTGCCTGAGTTGCAGACTTTGCCTGAGCCGCAGGCTTCAGCCTGCGCGAACCCACGAAGGCGATCACCGGTTACGGATTTCCGAGACCTCACACGGGGGATTTCGCAAAGGAAGCGTAATGAGTGTCGTTGTTTGTCGCTCGACGGTTGCGGGCGCGGCCCGACGTTTGAATCTGATGCTGTTCGCGCTCGTGATTGGGGTTGGCTCGCCGGTCGGGGCGATGGAGCCGCGCCCACCCAAGGCCGTCAAAACCGAGATCACGGAGGAACTGCGCCTAGCCGTTAGTCGAGGGCTGGCCTGGCTGGCCCGACAGCAGGCAGCAGACGGTTCCTACGGCGGGTTGTCACACTACGGACCGCACGTCGGTATCACAGGCTTGGCGGGTCTTGCGTTTATCTCCGACGGTCACACTCCCAATCGTGGGAGCTACGGGCAGGTGGTGGATCGTGCTCTGGGCTTTATCCTGGCCCACCGGTCGGAAAGCGGCTTGTTGGCGGCTGAGACCTCCCATGGCCCGATGTACGGGCATGGATTCGCCACGTTGTTTCTGGCTGAGGTGTATGGCATGACGCATCGGGTCGAAACGCGAGAAGCCCTGCGCCGGGCGGTTCGGTTGATCGTTAACACCCAAAACCACGAAGGCGGCTGGCGCTATCAACCGGTGCGGCGCGACGCCGACTTGTCGGTAACCGTATGCGAGGTGATGGCCCTGCGCGCCGCGAGGAATGTGGGCGTGTACGTGGATAAGGCCGTCATCAACAACGCCATCGAATATATCCGAGCCAGCCAGAACCCGGATGGCGGATTCCGATATATGCTCGATTCCGGCGGATCGGCCTTTGCGCGTTCCGCTGCCGGCGTGGCCGCCTTGCAATATGCCGGCGTCTACGGCGGAGAGGAGGTCGAACGTGGTCTGCAATACATCAAGCGGTTCACCCCACCGAAAGAAGAAAGTGTCGGCCACTATTTCTACGGTCATTACTACGCGGCACAGGCGATGTACCTCGGGGGCGATGCGTACTGGTCCGCCTGGTGGCCCGAGGTTCGGGACGAGTTGCTTAAGAAACAATCGCCGGAAGGTTTTTGGCGCGGCCAGGCGGGCCAGGAATACGGCACAGCCGTCGCTCTGATCATCCTTCAGATTCCCAATCGTCTTTTACCGATTTTCCAAAAATAGCCATGGGTCGATTACGCGCGCCATCTTTGCCTTACACGATCGCCGCGACGAGAGCGGGTGTCCGCGCGACGCAGTCCGATCGACGTCGGGACCATCTGAGCCGCAGGCTTCAGCCTGCGCGAACCCGCGCGGGTGACCCGCGCTCACAGGAAATTGTGAGATCGCGCGGGCTCAAGCCCGCGGCTCGGGTTGGAATCATGGTCGCATCACTTATGAATGCTGTCACTCATCCCGTCTTGGCTTTTTTTACTCTGTTCATCAGCACTGGCGGCGCCGCTGCCCGGGGGGATCAAGCGGCAACCGCTTTGAAGCAGACCAACCCGATCGAGGTTGTCGTCAAGACGGTTGAGCCGGCGGTGGCGCGGGGAAGCCTGGTCTCCCTGTCGTGGTCCGACGGCCTGGTCTTGAAGTCGCGGGGACGGGAGCAGCGCATCGCCGCATCGAATCTGGTTCGAATCACCGCAGCCTTGCCCATGGAGGATCTCCATCCGAGCGGCGTTCCAGGCGATGTAGTCCCCGGTGCGCCGAGCGCCAAGGGCGGCGCGTCGAGGGCTACCCTCGGCGCCCCATGGTCCACCGAAGATGACATGAAGTTGACACTAACCGGCGGCGACATGATCCACGGTCGCCTTGGTGACAGTGAGGGCGAAGTGATCGCCGTCGAAACGCTGAATCTCGGTCGCGTGTCCGTTCCGCTGGAATCCATGGTGGCGCTGGACACGCCTCGTTCGAAGCTCCCAACCTACCGGGACACGGTTCGCTGGCTGGATAGGACGCCAGTGGCTATGGACGACCGCATCTTGCTGACCAATGGCGACGTAGTGCGCGGGTACATCACGTTGATCAATGGCCGGAACATTACGATTGACAACGGGGAATCGGAAGTGGAGGTTCCGTTCCGTCTCGTCGTGGCTGTCCGATTCGCGGCGTCGAGGAAACCAGCGCCCGATGCGATCCACGGCGTCGCCACCCTCCGCGACGGCACGAGACTAACCTTGACGAAAATGGATTGGATAGGCCACAGGGTGCGGGCCACGTGGCAGGCGGGCGCCGTGGTGAACCTTGCCGCTGACAGGATCGTGCGACTGGACATCGGCGGCGGGCGTTGGGAATGGCTGACCTCGCATCGTCCGATCAGCACTCAAGACACTCCCATGCTCTCCCTGCACTGGGAGCCAGCCACCAACCGCAACGTCCTGGGCGGGCCGATCAAGGTGGCCGGCGAAACGTTTGAGCACGGCATCGGCGTGCACAGCAGGTCGAGCTTGACCTATGATCTGAAGGAAGCTTATGAGGAGTTCGCCACCTCCTTCGGGATCGACGACGACAGCGGGCCGTTGGCTGACGTGACCGTTGTGATCCTTGTGGACGGGCGCCGACGCCTGGAAGAGACGAACATTCGTCGGGGCAAGCTGTGGGGGCCGATTCGCCTGAACATCGCCGGCGCCAAGCATATCGAGTTGGTCGTGGATTTCGGCGAAAACGGTGGCCTGCAGGACCGTTTCGACTGGGTCGAACCCGCTCTGATTCGATAAGGCACTTGGGCTGCTCATTGGCGCGAAATGCGCGCGAAGCCGGTCACCGCACCACGATTCCGCGTCACACCTGAAAAACTCGCAGCGATCTTTCGTAGAGGTTTGGTTTCAACGGCTCCCGTTTACTCATCGTTTCGACCGGGCTCAGCGCCCGAAACGGGCATACCAACACGGAGCGCAAGTGTGGAGGCCATCGAAGCCACACAGAAGTTCATGACTCAACTTCTACCCGTTCTATTGCGAGATCATTTGCCCGATTGGCAAGCCGTTCAAGACGAGCTAACTGAATCAGCATGAAT
>JADFMZ010000361.1 GCA_022563615.1 Planctomycetota bacterium | reverse complement strand
CACCTCTTCGTCGGTCATGTCGATGTTGCGACGGGCCATCATGGCGCTGGCGGCGTCGAGCAGGCGCAACGGATCGCCGGAGGCCACGCGTTCTTCCGTAACCCAACTGAACGACGGGATCCATTTGGGCAATAATCGAGTGGCTGCGATGGACGCCGCAAAGCCGATCACGGACCCCGTCGGGATCGTCGCGTTGATTCCGATTTTGGCGAAGTCGCCGATGATCCCGCCGAAGAACCGCTGGCCCGTGTCCACTTCTCGACCGTTGATGGGCACACGTACGGTGCCATAGGTGTTCTTGAGATCTGAGTTAACCGATCCCGCGCCCATATTGACCCAACTGCCTACATACGCATGGCCCAGGAACCCCAGGTGCTGCTTGTTCGTGTAGCCGTCGAGGACGCATCCGTCGAGTTCTCCGCCAACGCGGCAAACGGGGCCGACGGCGTTACCGCCGTGAAGCCGGGTATGCGGATGGATCCAGGCGCCGGGGCCGATGTACGCCGGCCCCTCGATGACGCAATAGGGCCCGATGCGGACGTCATGACTGATAAAGATCGGCCCCTCCGAGGCGTCGACGATCACCGTGGGATGAATGGCCGTATGTTCGCCGATATGAATGCGGTCTTTGTTCCCCACGATTACGCGCGAATCGAGCGACGTTTCAATGGAGGCGTCGGAAGGATCCCAATCGCTTTTCAGCAGCTCGGGTAGATCGACAACGATTTCCCAGGGATAACGCAGCAGCTTCCCTTTGGCCGGCTCCCGAGGCAGGTGCGCCAGCGCTTCCTCCCGCCGCGACGGTTCCAGTAAATCATCCGGCGTGAGCCGCTCCGACGCGGGGCCGTCGCAAACCACGTAGGCCACCTCGTCGTCTACCATGCCGACGCAAGGCCGGGTTGGAAGTTTGGTTCCCCGCTCCAGTAGCCATCGCCCGTTCACGAGTATGGTGGAGCGATCGAGGGGTTGGTTGGCGGGCGCGCCGCATCGTTGCGCCGCGACTTTGGCCAGATCGGCCCGCGTCCAGACCCCGCTGACGGTCAGGCCCAGACGTTGCGCCGTCCGATCCAGCATGATCTTGCGTCCCACGCGCAGCTCGAACACCGTGCGCCAATAGACCAGCGGGAGCAGATCGACGAAGCCTTCATCCTCAAAAAGTACGATCGAATTCATGACCAAGAGTATACCTGCACAGGCGTGGATTGCACGGGAGAGGTGCTTGCCGGGTGGTCAGCATGAGTCGGGCGGATGAGTGAGCGTTAAGCAAGGAACGGAAAGCGTTAAGTGGCTGCAGGCATCAAGGGAGGACGAACCCCCCGGCGAATAAGATGGCGAATGTGTCGATCGTCGCAGAGGGTTCCCTGCTAGCGACGTTCGAGGTCCAGGCCAACCAGTTTGGTGAGTTTGCCCTTGGTCAACTCAACGCGAACGGAGTTCAAATCACTGCGCAGGGCTTCACTTCCGGCGTCTTGCAGCGTGAGAATAAAGCCTTGAACTTGACGCAGATCATGCCGTGTCAACGTAACGTCCTCACCATCCATCTGCTTTCGTAGCAGCGGCACGATACTTTGCAACACGCTGCGCATCTCGCGGCGCGAGGTGGGATCCGACGCAGCCAGCCGGTAGACACCCGACGGCTTCCGCGATCGTATCGGGGAAGTCCTCAGGCTTGTCGGTCAGGGCGACCGGGTTCGTGGGCGGGGCGTTGGGAATCGATGATCGGACGGGCGCGCGAGAGCCGCAAGGCCGTCCACTGGTCTAATTTCGGGGTTGAATGCGTTGGACGGATTTGAGTATAATTATGGGTTCAGGCCATGGCGGACTCGTTCCAGGTTAACGGCGGGTCATAGCAAGGCGTGTCGTGTGGTGATTGTACGCGCGGTTGCAAGCTGGTAGGGCGGCTAGGTCGCTTGCCCCCAGAGTTTCTTGGTGCTGGGATATTGCTGGCGTTTTCACCAATTTGGCGTCCGATCGGTATGTTTTCGGAGCATAGGATATGCGAGGGGAATCGGTCATGCGGGTTCGACCATTCGTTCTAATTCGGGTTGCGTCGGTTGTGGTGTTGTTGGTTCCCTCGCTGTTTGCGCAAGGGCCGGCCACATCTCCTGAAAACACTCCGGGGGCCAACCCGGGCGTCCGACGGCCAAAAGCCGCGGCGCGCACCGCGATCGGTGGAAATCAGAGCCCCATCCTCCGCGCCATGTTGGACCTCGAATCCGTACGGGACGCCAAGTGCCATTCCACGGCATGCAACTTTGAGGATTTTGTTTACGGAAGTCCACTGACCGATGCAGCGCGCGAGACGAGAACCGCCATGCAGAAGCGCCTGGTTGCAGTCGTCTGGGGTAAGGCTTCTGAGGCGGCCCGTCGTCACGGTGAGGATCGGGTTTCGCCGGCTCGCATCGAGCCGCTGTTGGCTGACCTGTTGCAAATCGAGTCGACGCCCACTGGCGATATCCAGATCCTGCTTGCGGACGGCGCCTCCATCCAAATTTCCGGCGTTCGTCTGCGCCAGTATTCGTCCATCGCCTATGCGCTTCGAGCGATCCTGGGGGTTCGCCAAGACGCGGTCATTCTCGGTTGGCCACGGACGGTTGCTCTGGAGCCAGAGAGCATCGAAGCCTTGTCGCGGTTCGTCAACATCGCCACGCTGTGCGCCCTCAAGCTTGCGGATGATCGCACGAGGGAACGGAACGATGCCCAGGTTTCCTCAGAAGTGATGTTTCAATCCTGGCAGCGGGTTCTACCGTTGCTCCGAAAGGAAAAGGCGAAGACCGGCGCCGTGGCGACGTCGGGCGTTGAAGCAGCCATGCCGTCCGGAGATCCACTGGCGATTCTTCGCGGGCTGATTGAAGGGAAGATTGCCGCGTATGGAGCCTATAATAAGATTCCCGACAACCAGAGCATTGCGCGTCTTCTGCACAACATAGGCGTTTTCTACGCCAGGTACCCTGTGCCGAAGGAGCAGGAGGAACGACGATTGCTCCTTCAGTCGTATAACCAAACGTTGATGCTCTTTGCTCGCCAGTTGTGGCAGGAGGGGCAACGCGTGGCGGAACAGCAAGGTCATCGTTTGATGCGCGAGTCGGATGCCGCGCAGGCCGTTCAGACGCTCATACCCCATGAGATTGATGAGTTCGAGGATGTCCACTTCTTTACCCACCTCGAGCGGCACGAGCGCCAAGTGATTGAATCGTACGACTGTGATTCACTTCGGGACATGGGAATCCATTGGCGCATTCTACGGGGGGTGTTGAAAGGGATGGACGCGCCCTCAATGACGGCGGACCCGTTTGCGGCGGAAGTGTTGACCGAAGCCATCTCGGATTACGGCGTCCTTTTGTTGCGTGTGGCTGGTGAACATGCCAAGGGCCAACGAATCTCGGCGAAGCTACGACCGCAGGACGTGCTCGAAGCCCGGAATCGGATTGGGGAACTTGCCCGCAAACACCACCGGACGGCGCCCCTTCCGACTGCGGATGTCCGCCTGGCGTCGGTCGGTACGACAGATCGGAGCGACCTGACCGCGAGTTTTTTTGATGACGTTACAAAGGAAACAGGCATCCGGTTCGAGCATCGATCATCGAAGTGGTTGAGCGAGTTTCGCCGCACGCGGGTGCAGAGCCCTCCCACCTTTTCGGGCGGCGGCGTTGCGGCCGAAGATCTCAACGGGGACGGCTATCCGGATTTGCTACTGGTCGGGGGCATCGGCAACGCGCTGTTCATGAACGACGGCCAAGGGCGCTTCCATGACGTGACCGAATCCTCGGGAATACGCTTCCGTCGGCCCGACGGGTTCGCCGGGGAGGCGCGGCAACCCATCATCGCC
>JADFMZ010000360.1 GCA_022563615.1 Planctomycetota bacterium | reverse complement strand
CGTCGCTGGGCCATGTCCTGGAAACTCTTCATTATGGTTGGTTGCGCCGCCGCTTTTGGGTTCTCCATCGTCGTGCAGGCGGCCATCGTCGCAACCGACGGGACGGTCTCCACGATCGTCCAGGAGCTCTTGAACGGTCAGCCCGGCTCGGTCAACAGCGATCGTAAAGTGCTCGATGGCGATATCTCCCGGCTGCCGTTGATCTCATCGACGGCGCTGACCTCGACGGATCTGGCGGGCGGCGTGGTCTCGCTGGGGCAGGCTGTGGTGGAATTGGCTGATCCCGCTCGCCTCGATCAACCCAATCCCGAGGAGCTTGCCCTCGAAGTCGCCTGTTTTTCCACGGCTGAAACGGTGTCGTATGTTGTGACCGGCCTCGCCCGCGAGACGCGCACGATACTCTTTTCCGACTCCACGACAACGCCGGAAATCGACTTTTCCTTGAGCTCAACGCGCGAGGTTGAAAGCCTGGTTTTTCTCAGCGGCGCCGTGGTGATCTGGTCGGTCGAACAACGGCCCGATCTTTCCGGCATGAGCGCTGAGTTGTACATTTCAATATCAGGTGGGACGGATGCGGCACCGCTTTTTGAGACCAGCCTGGCCTTCGGTGGCGATCTCGATAATGTTGACTCGCCGGCCTCGAACGGTCCCATTCGGTTTGAGCGGCTCGGGCTTGACGAGTTGATCAACGGCGGGCTTGATGCTCGTTCCGCCGAGATTCTTCGCGGGGTGAGCCAAGAGGGATTGCTCCTCATATTCATGATCCCGTCGCAAGAGCACGCCTACACCTATGTCGTAAACGCAAACGAGCCCTTGACGTTGACGGCGGAGTTTGAAACCCGAGTCCGCAACGTCCCGGGGGGCACGGGTGTGGCGGCCACACTCGGCCGGCCGTTCAACGGGCTGGCGGAGTTCATCTCTCGAAGCCTGCCCGGCGTGGATGGATCAGCCGTGGAGCGTTCCGTGAATCTGGCGATGGCCAGTCGTGCTGAGGGCCGCCCATCGAGGGACGCTGCGCGCGAGCACGTGCCCGCCGTGGCGATGTGCGGAACGCTTGGAATCGTTCCGCTGACCCTTATCGGCCTTGGCCTGTTGCTGATGCAACTTCGGTTCGGACGTCCCGCAGCCGCCTCGGCAATTCAGTATTCCCGGTTCATGATGGATGCCGGCAACGGAGCGGAGCGGTTCAGCGACGCGGGCGAGAGGCGCGACGCAGCGTTTTCGTCTGGGCGCGGATGACCAGCACACGTTCCGCCAATACCGGGAAGACCTCTTTGAGGGCTCGATGAATCTGAGCACGGCGCTTCGCGCGATGGGAAACGTTCAAGCCGCCCAGTGCGCGGCAGGCGCGCTCGAGCTTTCGGGCGTCGCGGGCGGCGGTTTCAGCCAGGGCGGCGACCAGGTCGGTGAGCTCGGCGTCAAAATGTCGGGCCGAAGGGGTCATTCTACCTGCAGTTCCGAGTCGTCATGCGGCAGCCGCATAGACCGATTCGGGATACTCCGACCGTGGCAGGTCTATCGACCACTCAGAGCAACTTGTGCCAACGGGGTGATCCAGCGCAATCCTCTGCGTGGCCAACAGACACCCTACGTCCGAGATTATCACCGGTGTGACCTCATTCGCACGGACGGATACCGACGGTGTCATAGCCTTGTCACCCCAGGTTTGCGCGAGCGTCTTGGCGTTAGGGTTTTCCTCATGTTGGCCGTCATAGCGGTTGGGCACGTCGGCCAACCATTCGCAGCCGGGCAGGGTCCGACCCGGCATCCGGCTGACCCCAAGCTACTGGAGGAGTTTTTTGGGGCCGGCGTTGAAGGATTCCAAACCAGAGAGTCGGACCATTTCGTGATCGCCTTCGACACGCCATATGCCGAACTGCAACCTTTGATCGGCCGCATCGAAGGAACCTACCGGGCTATTCTGGAGTTCTGCAAGGGAGAGCGACTGGAGGCGCCGCGTCCCGCAGAGCGGGTCAGGATTATATTTTTCGATCAATTTGACGATTTCAACAGCGCCGCCGCATCCTCCGGCCTGACGACGGACAACATCGCTGGTTTCTATGACCCGAACCGTCATGTGTCGGTTTTCTGTAGTGTGCGGGCCAATCCCTGGCTGGCGAAGATCAACCAGCGGATCGCTCAAACCAAAGAGCAACTCCAGGGGCTTGGCGCCGGCGCCGTCCCGGCCAGCGCGTCATTACGGCGGGAACGCGATCTCCGCAAGGCCTTGAGCGATCTTCGTACACGGCGCGATGTTCTCACGGAGAAGTTCAACCGCAACGTCGTGCAGCACGAGGTGGCCCATCAAATGTTTTTCACTCTTGGGGTCCACGTGCAGGGCGCGTACAATCCGCTTTGGCTGATCGAGGGATTGGCTTGCGTGTTTGAGGTTCCGCAGCCCGGCGCCGGTGGTCCCAGGTTGCGCATCACGCACGGACGCCTGGGCGATCTGCGCGAGGCGGTCGGCGTCCCTCATCACGCCCGTTCAGTTTCAGATGCGGACTATGATGCCGCAGTCCGAGCGGGAAGTCTGATCCCGCTAGAAGAACTGGTGTCGGGCGACGCCGGCCTGGTTGGACCGGATGCCAATATGAGGTTGGGATATGCCCAGGCCTGGGGATTGGTCTATTATTTGCACCGGGAGTATCGTGAGGCCTTCGGTGGATACCTTCAAGCGGTTTCCCGGCGTCAACCCGGTGAACCCGTCGGGTCCGCCCGCGAGCGACGCGAATTCGAGGCTGCCTTCGGGCCGCTCGACGGCGCGTTTCAGCGCCGCTGGCTTAACTACATGCTCAAGCTGAGACTCGATCGGCACGAAGCCGGTCTTTAGAGCAAGCTCTATTTTTCTGTAGCGGTCCAACGACCGTTTTTCACGGGAGCTTTCCCGAAATGGCGATACGCAATAGTTGAAAACGCTGAAGGCTGGCCTCGAAGGGCGTTTGTGGATAACGTCGTTCGAGAGTCCAACCGGAACTGTGGCAACACCGCATGAACGTGATCATCGCAGGCGCGGGCGAGGTCGGCGGGCACGCGGCAGAGGTTCTCTCCGCCGACGGCCACAACGTCACCGTCATCGACCTTTCACCCGATAAGCTGCGCGCTTTGGGTGATACACTGGACCTGCGCACGTTGGTCGGTCACTGCGCCCATTTCGACGTTCTGCAAGAGGCCGGCGCCGACCGATGCGATTTGATGATCGCCGCGACGGCGACCGACGAGATCAATCTTCTTTCGGCGTCGGTAGCCAAAGCGGCAGGGGCTAAAAAGACGATCGTTCGGGTCCATCACACGGCCAACTTCTCGCTGGCGGGCACGCCCTACGCGAAGCAGCTCGGTATTGACGAACTGGTCTGCCCTGAATATCTGACCTCTCTGGCGGTTGCCCGCTCGGTGCGCAATCCCGGATCTATTGCGTTGGAAGAGTTCGCTCGCGGACGGTTGATGATGCAGCAGATTACCGTCAGCAGCGAGGCGCCGGCGGTCGGGAAGCCTCTGTCTGATGTGGCGCTGCCCCAAGGCACGCGGCTGGCCACCGTAGAGCGGGACGGCCGACCCCTGATCGCAGACGCCACAACACAAATCCAGCCGGGGGATTCGATCACCTTGATCGGCAAGACGGAGGTGTTCGACGCCGCCCGAAAGCTGTTTTGCAAAGGCAAGGAAAAACGCATCACGATCGCCATAATGGGTCAGACTGCCATGGCCGTCTGGTTGTGCCGCGCGTTCAAATCCAAGTTCTTTTCCGTCCGTCTTTTCGTGGAAACACACGCCCGCGCCCAGGAACTGTCCGACAAACTGAACCATGTCACCGTTTTGGAAGCCGACCCCAC
>JADFMZ010000041.1 GCA_022563615.1 Planctomycetota bacterium | reverse complement strand
ATGCCCCGGCGTCCCAATACGGGAATCGCTGTAGGGACTCGTTAGCTCGCAGCCAGGACAACCACAGACTCGCACAGCACGGTCAACTCGTCATTGCCGTAGGGGTAATCGTTGTCCAGGCGATCACCTCCGCCATCCGCAAACGATAGACTGTCGACAAGTCGCCACCGCTGTGTCTGCTTGTGAGTCGTGACCTGCACCTGCCACCCGCGACTCAATAGCCAAGCGCGCAAATGAGACTCAATCAGCTCCCGGGCCATGGTCGCGTCCATCGGCAGGTAGTCGGCGTCATCAGAGCCGGGCGGCGCGAGGCACCAGAGCGGGCCATCCTCGGCGGCTTCATCGTCTACGTAGACAAGTGCGTCGCGCTGACCGGGCGCATCCGGTGAGTCCCACTCGGCGGGGCCTGTGATCGCCAGGGCGTCGGAGCTGGTCTTGAAAAGTTCGGTTGCGGTCATCATGGCCACTGAAGGTTGTAGCGAGCCAGAGGTCTGGCGTCGCACTATTCTACAGGGCGGCACCCTGAAGGACAGGATGGCCTAGCTCGATGGAGTAGAAAGAGCACGATCGGACGCCGACAGCCGCCCACAACCATCTTGACCCACTCAAGGGTCAGACATAGGGTGGCCTTTGCATTGGCTCGACGGTTGCTGTGGTCAAGCAGGCAGCGGACTTTGATGAGGCTGCACGCCGTTGCGTGTTGCGTGCTGATGCCGGCTTTTGAATTGGGAGGCAAGCGTCCTGAACCGGCGCCCGACGCATGGAGCAGCGTATGTCGGTGAAGCTCTTTCGCGTTATTCTACCCGTCAACGACGTTGAACAGGCCGCGCGCTTTTACGCACAAGTTCTCAACCAGGCTGGTGAGCGTGTCTCCGCCGGGCGCCATTACTTTGACTGTGGCGGAACGATCCTCGCATGTTTTGACCCACGAGCGGACGGCGATCCGTGGGATGCACAGCCGAATCCTGATAACGTCTACTTCGCCGTGTCCGATCTGGAGGCTACGTTCGAACGCGCGCGACGGGCGGAGTGCAGCCGGCTGGATGACAAGATCAAACTACAGCCGTGGGGGGAACGCAGTTTCTACGCGGCTGATCCATTCGGCAACAAGATCTGCTTCGTCGATGCGGAAACAGTCTTCACGGGACAGGATCACGATGTTTCGTCAGGCCGGCCGTCAAAGGATGAAAATGCGTAACGGTTCGCACGGGTCGCGGAGGAGCGGGACACAAAGAACTTCTAACAAAACCGAGCCGCAGGCATTTTGAAAAGGCCTGCGCGAACGTCGGAGTGTCGTGGGTGCTTCGGAACACGTTATGTTAGGCGGTCTAAGTGTTCCCCTTTCGCTCGAAGCCCATTGGCCGTCGCACGGCGCTCTTAAGAGGCGATACCATGGACAGGGAACAACGATTCGCTGAGGCCATCGAGAGAATCGACGCAGCCAACCGGGAAGATCCGCGAACGGAGATCGTCGACGGCCAATCGCAACCACGCGAACTGCTCTTTGCGCAACGCGTCTACAAGTGGGTGGAACAGTTGGCAACCGATCCATCCGACGAACTGCTCCTGGCGGCTCGGGCGCACACGCTGCGTCGTTGGCTGATTCCGCGCGATCGGTATCCGATGACAACGCCAGGCTACCATCAGTGGCGCGACGCCCTCGCCCGGTTTCACGCGGACGAGGCTGAATCGATTCTTCGCGCAGTGGGTTATCCAGACGAAAAGATCCTGAAGATCAAAGCCTTCATCACCAAGAAGAACTGGCCCGAGGACAAGGAAGCCCGTGCACTCGAAGACGCGGATTGTCTCGTATTTCTTGAGACCAAGCTTCAAGATTACATGGAAGCTTGGGAAGAAAGCAAAGCGCTGCGAATACTCCAAGGCACGTTTGGGAAGATGACACCCGACGGTCGAGCACGGGCGAGCCAGCTAAAGTTAGGCGATCGTGAGCGGGAGCTTGTTCGACGAGCGGGGCTTTCCGCTGATGCAGGATCGGACTCTGGATAACCTTTCCCAACTCCGTTGAAGGCGGCGTGTGAGCTACTCGACCGCCCGTTTGAACTCTGGTCCATCATGAGGCCATGAAAACCTTGGGTACAAGAGTAGACAAGCAGGCTCATCATCCTTGCGAGCCCATCGATCCGTCAAAGCGACGCTACACGACAATGGATGCTTTAGAGATCGCTTTGCGCTACCACGAAACCACGAAGCACCATCCCCATCGGTACGCGCGCAGCTTGGGTTATTTGGATTGGGCGACGCAGCCTGATCCGTTTCGCCGCTACCAGGGCGCACCGTGTGCGCCGCTGCTGCTGGCTGCGCCGGCTACCGCGCCGTCCTACGATGCTCTGGTTGAATCAGGGGCCATCGCGACGCAAGCGGTGTGCCTCGAAACCATTTCTGAGTTCTTCCAGTATTCGCTTGCCCTGTCCGCCTGGAAGGAAATTCAAGGAACTCGCTGGGCACTTCGGATCAATCCATCGAGTGGCAACCTGCATCCGACTGAGGGATACCTCGCCATTGGCGCCGTCCAAGGGCTGGCCGACGTTCCGGGTGTGTTTCACTACGCGCCCAAAGACCATGTCCTCGAGCGAAGGTGCGAAATAGGGGCCGACGTTTGGGATCGTTTGATCGACGGGTTCCCCAGCGGAACCTTCCTGGTCGGACTCTCCTCCATACATTGGCGCGAGGCCTGGAAGTACGGCGAAAGGGCCTATCGATATTGTCAACACGATGTCGGTCACGCGCTCGCTGCGCTAGGCCTGTCGGCTGCGCTGCAAGGCTGGCAGGTTCTGCCGCTCACTAAGATGAGTGATGAAGAGCTCTGTGCGCTCTTGGGATTGGATCGCACGCATGACTTTGAGAACGCCGAGCGCGAGCATCCCGATCTGCTCATCGCGGTTATGCCGTCAACCGAATCTCCAACCAGCAACACGCCGCTGGACCTGCCGAGCGGTGCGCTCGTATCGGTCATGCGAGGTAAATGGTACGGCAGCGCGAACCAACTCAGTTCAGATCATGTGGATTGGGAGTTGATCGACTCAGTCGCCGACGCGTGCGTCAAGCCGTCAACACCCGATCTCGCGATTTCGACGCCAACCCCGGAACCACCCGCTCCGCTCAACCCAAACCGCCCCTCGACTCCAGCGCGCACGCTCATCCAACAGCGGCGCAGCGCCGTGGCGATGGATGGGCGCACAAGCCTAACAGCCGAACAGTTCTACCTGATGATGGATCGCACAGTGCCGCGATTCAAGCACCCTCCTTGGAGCGCGTTGGGGCCGCCCACGCATGTGCATCTGGGGCTGTTCGTGCATCGGGTCGAAGGCTTGGCGCCGGGGTTGTACTTCCTCGTGCGCTCGCCCGGCCAGCTTGAAACGCTCCGCGAGTCCATGCGCCCGGAGTTCAGTTGGCAAAAGCCCGCCGGCTGCCCCAAGACGGTGCCTTTGTATCACCTGATGTCGGGTGACGTTCGCGCGGTGGCGGGTCAGGTTAGTTGTGGTCAGGACATCGCGGCGGATGGAGCGTTCAGCCTTGGCATGATCGTCGATTTTAAGGGGCCGCTACAGACCCATGGCGCCTGGATCTACCGACGGCTTTTCTGGGAAACGGGAATGATCGGCCAAGTGCTTTATCTTGAAGCCGAGGCTGCCGGTATCCGTAGCACCGGAATCGGATGCTTCTTCGATGACTCGGTTCATAATATCTTCGGTTTCAAGGATCGCAGATACCAATCCTTTTACCATTTCACCGTGGGTGGACCGGTAGAGGACACTCGGCTGACCACGTTGCCGCCCTATCCGCCGGACGTCACCGCGCGGGCGATCCCTTAGCTGCCCAGGGCTTCAACCAGGGAGGGTGAGAGCACTTCACGAAGTCGGGCCAAGGCGCGCAGCTCGATCTGGCGAACCCGCTCCTTGGTGACGCCGAAACGTTGGCCGAGTTGTTCGAGCGTCACCTTCTTGCCTTTGGATCCCAGACCAAAGTGCTGCGAGACGATCTCGCGCTCGCGGTCCGGCAGTTCCTCCAGGCTGGCTTCGATCAGCTCTCGCACGTGCTGCCGATCGCTCTGGTAGACCTCTTCCGGCTGCGCTGCGGGCTTCGAGTCGAGCAGCCCCTCCTGTCCGGTCATGTAGCGCAGACCGAGGTAATGCTCTTCCGGGATCGACCGGGCATAGTTCTTCATCACCGCCCAGGTGGCGTAGGTGCTGAACTTGGTGCCTCGTGCGTAGTCGAACTTCTCCACGGCCCGCATCAAAGAAATGTTCCCGTCGCTGATGACCTCGAAGAACGCCGGCGACCAGCCCACGTGCTTCTTGGCGATGCTCACCACCAGCCGAAGATTGGCGCGGACGATCCGCTGCCGCAGCGTGTCAATCCGTTCGATCAATAAGGCCACTGCATCGAACCGCTCGGCGGATATCTCCTCCGGCTCCAAGTCGCGCAGCACATCAGCAGCCTTGTGTTTCAAATAGTTGTAACGGCGGAACAGATCCTGCTCCTGCTCTCGGGTCAGCAGGGGCGTCAGGTAGAGCGAGCGGAGGTAGGGGGGCAGATCCTTCGGGATTCTCGGCGGCTTGGCGCCCGCGACGACCGGCTCCGCCGTGTCCAGGATCAGCGCGTCGGCGTTGGGCGCATCGAAGAGTTCATTCGGCACGCAAGACAAGGGCGCCTGCCGCCAGCGACGCACCCGAACGGTTCGGATAACCTGCTCGATTTCCCCGGCTAAGCACTCAAAGGCCCTCGCGATGGATTGGACGGCTTCACCGGCTTCATGGCAGCGCCAAATTGCCGCCTCTCGCGCACAATGAATCACTTCGCCGTTGAGCTTGAACAGTGCGTCCTTTCCGGCGGAGGTGTCATGTCGACGTAGCGTATAGCGAATCGTTTCGACCGCGCGACCGGTCTGCTCCGCGATGATCTTTGCGGCAGCGTGAAGTTTGAGCGGCCGTTCAGCCACCAGCTCTCGCGCTTGCTCGATGATCCGGTTCCGTTCCGCCGTCGTAAGCTGCCTGAACGACGCGCCCCGCTCGACCAACTCCTTATTCCGTTGGACGAACCGGTCAATCGTACCCCGGCAAAAGATAAGGCGGTTGACGCCGTCGTCGAAGACCGCTCGCAGGCCCATGAGGCCTCGTGTCCGCCAGCGGCGTATCGTCTTTGTGCTAACGCCCAATTCCTTGGCCAGTTGCTGATGGGTTTGGGAAGCGTCGCTCAGTTCCGCAACGCGTAAGTTCGCCTTGCGGCTGCACACCTCCGCCATCGTCACCAGATCGCTGATCAGTGCCTTGCCGGGGACGAACGCACTCGTCCTGGAGCTGCGCTTACGGTACTTCGTGATCCGGAAGCAAACGAAATCAAAGGGATAGGATCGATCCGGGTCGACCAGCCCCAGCACCGCCTCCATCTCCTGAATCTGCGCTACGCGCAAACGGCGGGGAGACAGCGTCAATTGATGAGCCAGGTCAGCCATGTCTTTGTTAAAGAACTTCGGCATGGTCCAGTCCGATCAGGCGAGTTCAGCGATCACCGTGTTTGCAGTTTCCGGTTCGCAGGCCATCAAAACACTCAGCCACTCGTAAAACGACACAACGGGGCCGATGTCACCAGCCATTCTATCGCCGCGCCCTCCCCGGTAGTCAACCCGATGGTGAATTAAATAGGTGACCGTGCTCTTGCAGATAAACAATCAGGCGAATTATTGCAGGGGTGGCCGATGTTGTGCAGGTAGCGCGTCGGTGGAAGGGCGAGACAATCGTTTACCGACTTTCCAGGCTCCGCAGGCGAGCCGCGATACGCCGGGTGTAGCCGGCGTCCTCACGGCCTTGAAGGGCGGCGCGATAGGCTTCAATCGATTCACTTTCATATTGCTTGAATCCCAGCAGTGCCAGCAGGTAGGTCGTGCTGGCCTCCTGGGCCACGAAGGTCCAGTGGCCGCCGGCATCGCGGTGAGCGCGCTGCAGCCGTTCGATGGCCTGCTGGACGTCGTCGAACCCGGCCTCTTGGGCTTTGGCCGCCTTGTCGTGCTCAGCCTGGACGTCCATCTCCGGCAGGCGTAGCAATTCGGGCAACTCGCCCAGGGTTTTTTCGTTTTGCGTGTAAGCGTGGTAGCGATCGTAATGAATCCAGGCCTTGGCCAGCAAAGCGTCGGCGGCCTTGGCCAATATATGCCCGCCCATCCAGCCATCATCTTCACGCTGTTTCAGGGCGGATCGCCCCGCAGCCTCAGGGGAAAGCCCCTGAGTGTATTCACGAGCCCGGCTCACCCAGCTTCCCGCATAGTTGGCGGCTTGCCGAGCGGCTTGCGCCGACCGATCCAACAGCCCCAGGGCGGCTTCTTCCAATGCCAGCGCTTCGGAGTCGATACGATTCCACTCTGAGAACAGGTCAGCCGCGGTTGCGCGTGCGCTGTCCAAGCCGGCCTGGGCATCCGCCTTGGCGGCAACATAGCTCGTGCGCAGGGCGACCAATCGGGCGATATCCGTTTGCAGGTGGCTCACGGCCTCCTGGGTATGCTCCAGGCCACCGGCGATCACGTTGCGTTCGCTCCGGAGGTAAAGCAGGCCCCGCACGACGGTCAGATCCTTCGCAGAGCCATCCTGCAAATATCGACCCGATAGGTAGTCGCCGCTTGCGTCGATCCTAGCCTCTGGGTAGCTACCCACCGCGACGGCCAAGGCCTCCCGGTCGGCCTCCCGAAAGTGTCGATCGTGCTCCAGGAACTGCGTGCGGAATCGCTCCACGCCTTTGGAATCGGCAAAGTCCACTCCGGCGACCTGAAGCCCGTGCATGGCCTCAGCCGCTTGGGCCCGTTGCCGTTCCGCCGTTGCAAGGCGCTGATCCAGATCTCGAATCTCCTGATCCAGCGCGTCCAGCGCGCTACGTTGTTCCCGAAGGACAGCCTCTTCCTGACCCAGACGCTCCTCAACCCGGCCGATCTCCTCCGCGACGCCGCTTTCCTCAACCAAGTCGAGCATCGGCTCCAACCCGGCAACCTTGCGGGCGAGGGCAACCACCCGACGCCGAAGGGGTTCCGCCTCTCGGCGCATGGCCGAGGTTCTCATACTCAGGGCCAGCCCCTGATAGTGCAGAATGGTCGCTTGCAGACTTACGGCCTCTGCGTGGGTCGTCGCGGAAACGTCACCCGACACGACGGACAGGGCGCGCCCCACCTCGGTCAGCGCGTCGTCCAACGCGTCCTCATTTCGAGCAAGCAGTTCCCGTCCGCCATGGAGCCCTTCCCGAACTTGTGCGGCTAGATTGCCGTAGTTGGCGCGGGCTGGACGCGGAGGATCCTGCCCCCAGTCCTGCGGGGCGAACGCCGTCCACATGGCTGCGTGACGGCGCTGGTATTCATCGAGCGCCTCCTGGGAAAGATCTGGAGCGTCCGCCGGCTGGGCTTGTCCGCCATGGAGCTGATTCAAAAGCAGGGCGTGTCGGGTCAGCGTGGGATTGTATCGGTGCAGCAGCCGCCGGGCCCGTTCCAGGTGTAAGGAAGCCTCGGCATCAACCTTTCGCTGAGCAGCCTCCAAAACCGGCAGAAACGACCAGACGGCGCCGCAAAGGACGACGGCCCCGGCCAGCACGATCCCCATCAGCGGCGTCGGTTTCACGCTTGTGTCCTCATGGCGTTGTCCAAACAGGATCCGTTTCCAAGTGCCGGGCAGCGACAAAGCCTACCCCACGCATCGAGCATTCTAGGGCATCAAAACGGTTGTGGAAAGCCCGACGCATGACCGCCGGAGGCGTCGGCGTCAGGATTGGGAGCGACCTCGTCCCTCAGGCGCGCTAAGGCCCGGTGGGTTGGATCGGATCGATCTGGAGGATCTCCACGTCGATCGCGCCGATCTTGGTCAGGAGCGGCAGGCTGAGGTCAGCCAGGCCCGAGTTCTTCAACGAGGAGGTGGCGAAGGCGATGCGCGTCGGGCTGCATTGGGTCTCGCCCAGAGCGGCGTCGACATCGATCCATTGCCCGTCGATGAAAAACTGCGTCCACAGGTGATACCCGAAGATGTCCTCGTGCTTTCCGAAGACCGGCACATAGGCCAGCCCGACCACCACGCGCGACGGTAGTCCATTCAAGCGACCCAGCGCCGCCAGAAGCACGCCGTGTTCGCTGCAATCCCCCTCGCGCGTACGGCTGACTTCGCTGGCGGTCGCGAATCCAATGTTTAGGTTCTTGGTTGTGATATATTCGGAAACAAAACGGCGTAGACGGTCAGCCAGCCGGTACGGGTCTTTTTCAACGGCGGCGCCGCCGCCGGCGCGCCGGGCCAACTCCACGAGTTTCGGATCGTCCAAGTTGATCATGAGGTTGGATGCCAGATACTCGCTCTGTTGATCCGATGCTGACTTGCGCGTGCCGGTCTTTCGGGGACGGTGCGACTGCCGCGAGACCACCACGTCGATCGATCCGTCCGGTCGCTGGATGACGGTCTGCATGTCGGTCTGGGGAAGTTGGGTCAGATCGATTTGATCCCCTTGCGCCGGGATCTTTGCTCGAACACGGTACCGAATCCGTTGCGCCTCCTTCGGATGAATCTTTCGGTTGGCTTGGATCACGCTGGTCAGGAAAATCTCAGGAGGGACAAAACCCTCCAACGCGGTCGCTTCGTCCACGACGATCATTTCCATATTTCCCAGACCGGGCATGGGGAGCAGCGCCTTGAGCGGCAAGCCATCGCGATCCACCCAGGACACGACCTCCATCGTGCCGATCGGCGAAACGAGCGTTACGGTTACCCTTTGTCCCCGAGTCGTTTGCCCTCGATATGCGAAGGTCTCCCATTCGCCGACGACCGTAGTGGCTTGGACCGCACCGTCGAGGCGCAATTCCGGTGCATAGGTTTTCGTCGTATACCGGGTGCCGGGGGTAAACCCGCGCAACAGGCTTTCCCGAAACAGGCCCCACGCCATCAACGCGCCGGTTGGATAATCGAAGGTTTGCTTTTGTTCCATTCCGTATTGAGAGGTGACGATCGTCACCCGTCCGCCGTTCACGCTTCCTTGCATCCCGGTCTTCATGATCGACGCATGCGTGTCCGTGCCGAAGCTGATGGGTGCGCCGTCGAGCGTTTCCTCGGTCCACTGTTTCATTTCCACCTTGATGGCTTGGTCCACGCGGCCAATGCGAAGCATGAAACTCACCGCCGTGCGGATTCGGTCGCCGGTTCGGGTCATCGTCGTGTGCCCATAGCCGGCTTTGTGGCCGCCCATCGAGACCTCAAGCCATTGATCGCTGAATAACCCTTGCGGCGGATTCTTCGGATCAATGGGTGCCGCTCGGACAAGGCTCACCGCGCACAGCAAACAGACAACGGCGATCTGACAGGCAGGATGTCGGTTCATGGGGCGTATCTTCAGGTAGAATGGCATGAGTTCAGATTTTCCCGGGTCGAGGGGTTACGTCGCGTCCTCGATCGGAAGGATCACGGTAAAGCATGAACCCTTGCTCGGTTCAGACTCGACCAGGATCGACCCTCCGATCATGTGGGCTAGGCCATGCGCGATCGCCAGACCCATACCCGTCACGTGGCCCGCGCCTCCCGAACCCGCACTCTTCGTGCTCCAGAAGGGTTCGAATATGCGCGACAGATCCTCCGAGCGCAGGCCGACTCCGGTATCGGTCATTCGGAACAAGGCAGTTTGATTCTTGAGTATGACCTCAAGTGTGAGCGCGCCGCCGTCGGGCATGGCGTCGATGGCGTTATGGGCGATATTGCGGAGGATGGTCGCCACCGGCACACGCGTCAGCGGAACGACCCGCAACGGTGGCAGTTTCAATGTAAACTCGATGCCGCGATCCTGGATGTTCCGTTCGATTTCTTGGGCGACCTGGGTCACGATCTCGGTCATATCGGCAAGGTCGTTCTCTCGCCGATCACCTTCGGAAAAAGCGAGCAGCCCGTTGACCAGCGCGATCGCGCGGGTCAGCGCCCGGCCGACCGGATCCAGCGTCCGCTCGTACTCGCCGGGGTCGTCCAGCGTCTTGGCGTAGTCGATTCGGGTAAGGGCCCCTCCGAGGATATTGTTGAAGTGATGGGCCAATGCGCCCGCCATCTCTCCCAACGCCGCCATCTTGCGGGACTGCTCCAGCTTGTCGTGCAGGTCGATGCGGCTGGTGATGTCCCGAAAGCAAACCGACGCGCCGATCCGCTCGCCTGATTCGGCGACGACGGCGGCGATGGTGGCGGCCAGTTCGCGGTGACGACCTTGCGTGTCCCGATGTTGAAACTCCAACTGGCTGACTTGTCCCGTGCGGATCGCCCGGCGCAGCATCCGCGATGCAACGCGCCGGTTGTCTTGCGGGATTATCGACGCCAGTTGTGTTCCGATCATTCGATCGGCGGCTGCCCCGAACATGCGCGTGGCTGCCGCGTTCCACACGCGAATGCGCAAGTCGGTGTCGGTTGCGATTAGCGCCACGCCGAGCGTCTCGCACAGTTGTCGATAGCAGAGCTCCTGATCCGCCGCCGTGGCGGAGGGAGTTGGCTGAGGCTGACTCACAACGGCTCTCGCTCCGTGCGTCGGGTTTGATAGACGTGCGGCGTGATAAACAGAAGGGTCTCGTAACGTTCTCCAGCGCGCTGACCGGTCAGGAACCGAGGGCCGACCAGCACCGCATTGCCCGGGTCTGCATGGGCTCCGATGACCAGGTATTCCCCGGGACTCAGCGTGACCGTCACCGTTAGATCATCGAACAGATGGCGATCGTGGTCCGGCACTTGTCGCAGGATGCCCTCTTGCCGCTCCCAGGTCATCGCGCCATGGTCCAGTCGGATCTCAAAGCTAAGTTGTGTTTCGGTGACGCCCCCGAGCCTGGGGTGGTAAGCGTAGTCCACGTTAAGAACCTTTTCTCCGGCTGAAAAGGTCTTGCCCGCCAGGACGCCCTGGCGTGTGTAGCTGAAGATCGGCTCCGGTGACGTGATCGTCTCCAGCGCGATCACCAGCGCCAGACCGCGCTGCGGGAAAAGCTCTTCTCTGCGGAACCGGGCGCCTGCGGCTTCCAACACGGTCAGGATCGCGGGCCAGGTGTCCGAGGAAGCCGCGCCAACGCGCAGACCGTTTCTAACCAATCGCTCGCCCCGCCCTGCCTCGACGCGCAGCTCGTCCACGTGGTTCCAGATCTTAAGCGAATCGCGATGTTCGGTGAGGGGGAGTTCCGCACGGATGACATCGAACGAGAGATCGACCACCCGCATCGCGCTGGCGCCCGCAGGCGCATTCAACGCGACGGAAGCCAAAGGCCAAGCGGAAGGGGAGTTTGTCTCGGATGTTTGAGGCGATGAGCCCCAAGGCCAGAGACCGGACCACGCCGTTCCTGAACGGCATCCGGTTCCGATCAGACAGCCAACCAATATTAGAATGTTCGGCGTTAGGCGGTGAAAAGCGCGTTTCATCACGGCTGCCCCTTAGGCAGTATCAGCTTAACACAACGGCCTTATCGGATCAAGGCATTGAGGCGGCATTCGTGCCGGCTCCTGTAATGGTGCGCAGATGGCCCAACGGTGACCCTACGGCCCGAGATCACTTCATCGTGGAAGAGAGCCATTATCCACTATGGGGAAACGCTACCGGAAAACGCGGGAACCTCAAGAAGGGAGTCGAGATTGTTGGGTGAAAACCCGCCACGGGCCGCCAGCCCCGAGGGATCGGTGCGACGTTGCCTCTTCACGTGCCCGGTTTTGCGGTCACGAACCCTTAACGTCAGCATCGTCACGTCATCGACGTCCAGTCCGGCCTGTTTGGCAGCAACCACGCGGCGTTCAATCTCTCGGAGGTGGTCCGTTACGGTCTCGTGGCTGAGCGTTCGGAACCAATGGGTGTGGCTGAGTGGTTGGTGTCCTGATGGGCTAGAATCGGTGCTGTCTTCGTGACGCATGAGCAACTCGTCCAGGCCGTCGGTGTGAAACAAGAGAACATCGCCGGGCTCCAAGGACAGTTCGACAGTTTCGAATCGAGCGTCCTCGCACAGACCGACGATCGGCCCCTCGCTTTCAACCTGTCGGGGCGGTTGCCCTTTGCGGATGAGGATGGGATAGGGTGTACCCGCTCGCGCCCATCGGATCGTCTGTCGCTCTTCGTCGTAAACGATGCACACCGCCGCAACGAATTGACAATCCACAAGCTCGGTGTCCAGCAGATGACGATTAGCGGCCGCAAGCACGTCATTCGGTTCGAGCTGACGCTTGTTTGGACCCGATTTCCCCATGCCCCGGAATGACCGCTGCACATAGGCGGACAGCATCGCCGAGGGCAGGCCGTGACCCGTTGCGTCCGCGAGCACGAACGCCACGCGAGAATCGTCCATCCGATAGGCGTCGTAGCTGTCACCACTGAGCGAGCCGGCTGGGTGATAGAGCAACTGGACGTCCGCGCCGTGCGGTTCCGGCAAACGGGCGGGTAAAAAGTTTCGCTGAACCGCCCCAGCCAGTTGAAGCTGCCGGCGCATCTCTCGGATTGTTTCCGTCTGAGTGCGATCCCGTTCCTTCAAGCGCCTCAACTCGGTCCTGAAGGTCCGAACGCTCCGCGACATCGCCTCCAAAGCCCGCCGGACCGTGGGCAGGTGGAACGAAACGCCGCTGCCAGTAGTGCAAAGCCCTTCTCCGGTAGGGCAAAGATTATCTTTGCTCCCATCGGTCGGGATTTCTTCGATGAGCGGTAGGGTCTCGATGGCGGACGGGGGAGTAGCGCAAAGAAGATCTTTGCGTTCCCTGCGGAAAGAGGCATCAAGGTCGGGCGCCGGCCCCCGTGTTCTACGGGAGTCAACGGTTTCGCATGAAGATTCCAGGAGGCGTTGCCTCATGTTTACAAACCCGACGCGGGCCACCCTGCTGCGCCGGCGTTGGGGGTCGGTCCGTGATTCGCCGGCGAGCAAATCCGTGAGCCTCTTGTGTTTCGGAAGACCAGCCGGGCGTCTTAACTTCCGTTACGCAGTTTGGCGGAAATCGCGACGAGGTTCAGAGCCAAAAGAGCCCGCGCCGTTCGTCGCGGCGGGCGTGTGCGTCACAGGGCGACGTCGGCGCCAGCGAGGCCTGGCTAACCGAGATTTCAACGGCCGAGCTGAAGGACCTCTTCGCCTTGCGGAGCGATCCGGTCGCGCGGTAGGATTCTCAGGCGTAGGGCTTACTCCGTACGCCAAAGCGTCCTTCGGTGGATTGCGTTGCGCCATTGCCCAACCTGGCTGCCCGACGCATGGATGTTGGCCCTAAACGCATCGTCTCCCCCAGATGCCCAAGAAGGCGGGCCACCCGTACCACCCAACGTTTGACATCTTGGGTGGAGATGGCCTATGATACCGTGATGCTTTGCGGTTTGTAGGCGAACACGTCGCGGATCGGAGCATTGGTAGTCACGTATGCAAGTGTGAAAGGAAAGCACATGCCTTCCATTGATGTCACGCCTCTGTGTCGAGATTGGTTTTCAAGACGACAACCTGTCCGAGCGCATTCTGCTTTTCTCGCGTTTGTGGCGTTTGGCGCGATCTGTTTCTTTGCACCGTTATCTCAGGCGCA
>JADFMZ010000359.1 GCA_022563615.1 Planctomycetota bacterium | reverse complement strand
AGTTCTCGTCTTGCGACCAGTCGTAGGCACTGGAAACGCTGTCGCGGCCAACGGAACCCGGGCTGGCCACGGAGAATTGCGCGTTCGGCTGCGACATGGTTGAGTCAGACGCGTTGGTCGGGGCACTTCCTTTCGCCCTCTTTGCAGCCCTACGCAGCGCGACATGATTAGTAACCTGTTCCTCTGGGGCTTCTCTTACTCTTCGCTGGACTGGTCCGGTAGATGCTAAGCGCGAGGACAACTCCCTGGCACGCGAAAGGTGCGGCATGAAGGTGTAGTATGCGCCAAACGCGATCGCCATCGAGGCTGCGACGGCCGTCGGAATCCAAATCCGACGTCGCGCGAATAGCGATCGGCTGGCAGCGCCTTTTCGTCCGGCATGGCCGGCCATCTTCGCGCCGATCGCCGTGCGTTGATCTTCTGAAAGCGTTGGACAAGGCTCGCTTTGAAGATCGTTGCGTAGTAAATCGGCTGTCTCGCGGATGCTTCGCACTGTTTGACGCAGAGTTTCCGACTGTCCAACCTGAACCTCGACTTCGGCTTGTTCCTTCGCGTCCAGTTCGCCCAAGGCGTAGGCGGTGAGTTTCGGATCGTTGGAGTCAATCTTCATGGTTCAATCCTTATCTCGATCCGCAGGCTTGGCGCCTGCGCGATGTTCCATCTGGGTTTGACACAGCCAGCACCCCCTTGAATTCGCGCGGGCTGAAGCCCGCGGCTCGGGTTGCGTGCTCATGCCTTCGGTACGGATTCGTCGCACACCCTTAAGCGCTCCCGAATCGCGTGGATGGCTGTGTGGATCAGATACCCGACGTTGCCGACGCTCAGCCGAGTCACTTCGGCAATCTCTTTGTAACTGAGTCCCTCTTGAAAACGCAGTCGAATCACCTCTTGCTGGTTGGCCGGCAGCAGCGAGAGCACCTGCAAGGCGCGACTCGTTCCCTCGCGACGCTCCGCGACGGTTGATGGATCGCCGCCGGAAGTGTCACGTTTGGGCACTTCGGCATCCGTCAGAGCCCGCGACCGCGCAGCCTTCCTCTTCAGATCCACCGCCCGGCTACGACAGACGGCAAACAACCAAGGCGCTACACGCCCGTTGAGCAGGGCCTGCTGCTGACTGCACAGTTTGAGGAACGTCTCCTGGACCACGTCGCGGGCCAGCTCAACATCCCCCGTGATTCGCGCGGCATAGCGCAGCAGCGGACCTTCGTAACGTTCGAGGACGGGATCCATCCAGCCCTGCTTTGTTGGCTGCCGTTTCCTGCTCATCCAGGCACCGTCAATCTCTCCCACGCAACCGACTGCGTCTGCTTCCATCCTCTAATACGCACGAGCCGCCGTTTTCTTAGAGAATTTTTTGAGATGTTTCTTCCAGAGCCGCGCCCGTGAGGAAGCGGGCCGGTTTTGCGATATGGTCAAGACATCCGAAAATGTGGCGCAGGGCTGGCTTGCTCGACCGTTTTCGGCTCTCACTTCGCCAGTCGGGCGAGCATCTTGCCGAGCGGTTTGAGCCCTACGCGCCCAGCCGAGTTGACCAGATCAAACATCGTGGTCATCAACCCGCAGAATTCCAGGATGTCGGCGAAGCGTTTCTGGTGTATGTCCGCCTCCGCGCGAGCCTTGCCCCGAAGGCCTCGCCTCTCCTGGTCGATCATGGTCAGGCATCGCTGGATGGTCTCGACAATCGGCTGGATTTCGCGGCGGCGGCGCTCGCGCATGATCGTCTCGAACATCTGCCAGACGTCATGCTCCGCCTCGAAGTACTCCTTGCGATCGCCCCGGCGGTGAACGCGGACGATCAGCCCCCAGTTGACCAGTTCTCGAAGGTTTACGCTGGCGCTGCCGCGAGAGACAGCCAGGCGGTCCATCACGTCGTCCGTGCAGAGAGGACAGGTGTTCAGGTAGAGCAATGCATGGATTTCAGCCATGGTCCGGCTGATGCCCCAACTGACCGCCATTTCTCCCCAACGGCGAATAAACAGATTGTCGGCGCCGTTGAATCCGGTTTCCGGCATGGATGATCCTTTCAGTATCTTCTGAAGATTCTAGAGCGTTCTCGCATATGGTGTATCGCGGTGGCGAGAAAATCTTGCGCAAAAAGGCGAGATGCGACCGCTACAGAGAAATAGAGCTTGCTCTAGGCATCCGATTCAGCCTGACAACGGGGTGGAGGGTTCGTGGGCCGGTATTGCCGACGGAGTGACTAGGGGCGAGGGCTCGCGGCTGAAATCCGCACCACCTGGGCGTCGTGGCGGGGCCGCTCGGACGTTTGTTCCGAACCAGCGCCGGGATTCAGTCGGTCCGCCACGTACAGCGTGCTCCGCGACAGGCGGCGCCACAGGCGCGGCGGGCCGTACGAAGCGAAACCTTCGACGTTGCTGTTCCAAAGGTCGCCGAGGGAGGTCGCCGAGTCGGTCAGAATGAAAACGCGCTCGACCTCGCGGCTGGTTACCAGAGCGGGCGGAGACATTCCCTTCTGTCGCAGATAGTAGTAGGTTGCCGGTGTGTACCGGGCCATGAGTCCACACCGCTGCGTACCATGAGCGCGACAGGCCTCCACAACCGCCTCAACATCCACAAGGACATTGGGCTCCGAAGATAGATAACGCCTCGCGCCGACCGTGGCGAGCGATCCGATCGCGGCCAACACGACAGCCGTTGTGGCGGCGGTAGATAGAACCCATCGTGTAGTCGTCGTGCCCGGTCTTCGGATCAGGCTGTGGAATCCATGCAACGCGCACGTGAGGGCGATGGGGAGCAGAAATATCCACAAACGCGGCCGGAGCGGCGCTTGGGCCAACCAGACTATGGCCGGCGATAGGACGAACAGGATCAAAAATACGATGCGCGGTGCTGTTGCGGTGCGTATCGTGGAAATCGCAAAGGCCGCAATTCCAATCAGGAGCACAAGTTGCCATACAAGGTTGCTGTCGCGAACCCAAACCCGCCCGGTTGCCAGCAACATGGCTGGGAAGGATTCGGTCTGCCGGCCGAGGATGTCATACGCCCAGCCCATCGTTTCGCGGATTCGCGCCGGACCGTCCGTGACCAACACGGGCAAATAGAACAGCAGCGTCAGCAGGCCGCAGACCGCCCCGGCGGTCAACAATCCACGGATGAGCAGCGTTCGCTCGTCGGGGCCTCGCGGGCGTTTCAGTGCGACGACAAGCCAGCCTAATCCCAGACCGGCGATCGGCAGGGCCATGACCGGTACGGTGTACGTTCCAAGCGCTCCCAAGACGCCCCAGGCCGACCACAACCATCGCCGATCGGGTTTGTTCAGTATGTGGAGCGTGCAGGTCGCCTGCAGCGTCGCCAGCAGCGCAAGCCACGAATACCCTCGGGCGTTGGTGGAATATTCAATCAACGCCGAGGACGCGCAGACCGCCAGCGCTGCAAGCAGTGTCACGATGTGACATCTGAAGGCCGACCACGCTAACCAGGCCGTGGCTGGAATTAGAAGCACGCCCGCCAGGAATGCGGGTGCGCGAAGCGCCGGCGGAGACGTTCCGAGGATCTCACTCGTTGCGCGCACCAACAGGCTGTGGAGGATGTGGTTGTTCGGTTCGTAGTGCGACGCGATGTGGGTGGGCGATCGTGAACTGAACTTGAGGAAGTTGTAGGACTCGTCATACCGCATGGGATGGTTAAGGAATTGCGCACGGACTCCCGCACCGACCACGGTCAGGGCGATCACGGCGGCGAGGGTGAATCGTCTACCGGGGCTGAACCTGGAAGCGGACACAGGCGTATTGAGATCCAACGTAGTCATCGATTGGTTTTCAAAAGGGTCGCGAATCCTCCGTTCATGCCGGCCGGAACCGCAACGCCCATGCGGCGGACCCGCCG
>JADFMZ010000040.1 GCA_022563615.1 Planctomycetota bacterium | reverse complement strand
AGACCCGCTCGAACAAACCCGCACGCGCCGCCACCACTCGCGCCCATCGTGAGCTGGCGGAGAACGCCCGCGTCGTGCTTTCCGAGCGCATGAGCGACCCTCTGACGCTGCCGAGAATCGCCCGCCGCGTTCACAGTTCACCGTTTCATCTCGCGCGCGTCTTCCGACGAATGACCGGCTTGTCCCTTCACCAGTACCTCACCCGCCTGCGACTTCGCGCAGCCCTCGGGCGACTGGCCGACGATGAATCCGATCTGACGGCACTGGCTCTTTCGCTCGGTTTTTCGAGCCACAGTCATTTCAGCGATGTTTTTCGCCGTGAGTTCAACGTGACGCCCAGCGTATTTCGCCTCGGCCTTCGATCCAAACACATTCGTGAAATGAGCACGATTCTGAAAGCATCCCCATCCCGCTCCATGTAGGCTTGAGCCCGAACAGCCCGCGCAAGTGGGATCGCCGGCAGCGGAAATGTCACCGGCGATCATCTGCCCTGCGCCGGTGAGAAGAGCTTTTCCCTGAAAGGAATTCTGCGATGGCAACAAAGAAGTGTCCGGTATGCGATTGGGCGATTAAGGACGACGGGAAAACGGTCGAGGTTGACGGGAAAACGATCACGGTTTGTTGTGATGATTGCGCCACAAAGGTCCAGACCAATCCCGAAAAATACCTGAAACCACGGTAGCGCAACACCACTTCGGAGAAGACTTGGGATGCGAACAACAATGGTCATCATGATCGCCCTTGCGCTGCCGAAGATTGCGCTGGCGGATGGGCGCCGGGAGCACACGAGAATGGCGACGAAAGAAGACCGCGAGCAGATTATACAGCACATACACGGCATCTTTCAGGCGTTTCTGCGGCAGGATCGAGACGCGATTCGCAAGGCCCACACGCCGGATTGGACGGGGTTTCAGGGGCCCAGCGACAAGATCGAGCGCGGCATCGACGCGTACATGGTTAACGTTGAGAAATCGTTGCGAAACCTGCGCGGAACCGGATACGAACTGCTCGACACTGAGGTCCAGATCTACGGCGACATGGCGCTGGTTTACTACATCGCCCGGTACGACTATCGCGATGGGGAGGGCCGTGAAGGCTCGATTCCGCTACGATCGCTCGACGTCTACCGCCGTGAACAAGGAAAATGGAATCAGTGCGGCTCGCACATCGCGGTGATCCCGGCGGTGCGCAATTGGGGCGAGGAGCAAACGGGAAAACCTTCAGCCCACGGCAAGACGTCCAACCCGACCGCAGCCACCGCCGTATCCCGAAACGAACCGACAATGCCGCATTCGCTGGCGGCGCCGGAACGTGAAGAGTTGCTTAAGGCACGCGAGGCCGTGTGGCGCGCGTGGTTTGCGGGCGATCAGGTCGCGCTGCGCGCCGCCGTTCTCGACGAGGCGATTGCCATGGACCTTGGCGTCGCCGATTGGGCCGACCGGGATGAGATCCTCCGACGATCTTCTACGTTTGCAGCCGGTGGCAAGCTGCTCCGCCTGGAGTTTCCGGAAACGCAGATGCAGGTGTACGGTAACGTAGCCATTCTCTATACGAGCTTTGTATTTGAGACACAGCAAGACGGTCAGCGGAATGTCACGACCGGGCGCGGAACCGAGGTGTTCGTCAACCGTGACGGGAAATGGGTCAACACCGGCTGGCACTTGGAGCGCCAGGAAGCCGGCGCAACCCCCTAACGAAACCCTTCGGGTAACGTTTGCAGAAGCCCGGAGAAGATCTTCCTGTGGTGACGTGGGTGAACATGGTCGGAACCTGCCGGTACGTGCGGAGGAAATGTTCGTGGGCTGGTGGCGACATCTTTCCTGGCCACCGCGCTGGCCAGTCCGTGATCCCGCAAGCGATTGGGATCTTGTGGTGATGAGTTTACCTTTGCTCTCCGTGGGCGCACTCGTCATGCACCGCGTTGCCACCGCTTGACAAGGCCACCCCCTGGCGTAACACGCTCCTGTCAAACCTGGATACTCGGGACCGACCCGCTCGGGAGCGGCGCTACGTCGTCCGGACGGTCATACCCGGCTTCATCGCGATCAAACGCCGAGCATGGCCAGGACCTTTTCGTTGGAGGGAAGATTCGGCTTGATGGACCGAATGTCGGCAGGAGAAAGCCAGCGCATTTCCGCAATCTCGCGGTACGCCAGCCGAAACTGTCCGCCCACGTGACGGACCGTCCAAACCGCCAGGATGTGGTTCGAGTCCAGCACGCGGACCGACCCCCGGCGTTCGATCGGTTCGACGGCAATGCCGAGTTCTTCAGCCAGTTCGCGTTGGACGGCATGACGCGGCGTCTCACCACGTTCGACGTGGCCGCCCGGGAAACACCAGCACCCACCCTTGGCGATGCCCTCCGCTCGTCGGATCAGGAGTAAGTCGGAACCCTTCCAGAGAATCCCGATGACGCCGCGGCGAACGCGGATCGGTGTCGATGGGCGGTCTGGTGCTTTGTCCACCTTCATAAAATGGGTCGCGATGGCTTGGGAAGGGATGGAGCAAAGATCATCTTTGCTCTACCTCGCGGCTCAGCCGGTGTTGCACCCTCCGGTTGAACAGCCCGCCCGAACCAAGATTCACGGTGCACCGGGCTCACTTCAGCCTCATGCAGGCTGTTCGACGCCGGCCTTGATCGGTCGCCACCCGAACAAGCGCATAGAAAGCGGCGGGCCCCCACAATCAAGAACCCGCCGCTCGTATTTTCTGCTATCGCCCATGAAACGCGGCGACTACGGATAGATCAGTGAATCCGTAGATGCGTAATTGTTCGCACCGGGTCCAAAAGCATCCTGGCCCGGATAGGGATTCTCGTTGGGCGCGGTCCATACGGTGTCACCGTGAGATCGATTGAAGCCGGTAATACCCCAATCAGCCCTCATTCCCGTGTAGATGTTGTCACCATCGATTCCGATGACCGGGGTGCGCTGAAACGCCGCGTGACCGTCCGCATACAGACAGTTCTGTCCCTCGCCGTTGTTCCTTCCGCCGTGGTTCGGCGAGTTGAACTTGCGCCAAGCTCTCGGGGAATCGTTGCGCGTGATGTTGCCGCCGTCCCGGCCGGCGGTCGCGAAGTCCGCCGTCACATTCGTGTAGAACGGGCTCTGGTCCGCCGACAGAACCATACGGTTGTCCGTACCCTCCCGAGGTTGGGTGTCTCGGGGCCCGAACGGAACCTGGTACCCGTAGCTGATGTTGTTGTACTCGCTGAAGTCATAATAGAGGTCGAGGTTCTCGGTGTCATCCGGGTCGTCGCCGGCGCTGGGGCAGATAAACTGCTGTACCGTCACATCGCCAGAACGAACCAGCAACCAGAACGCGCGGGTGACCGATACGGCCCGGCTACCCTGGGGATTCCCCGTCGTTTCCGACGTCGTTTCGATCCATCGCTCGTAGCCGACTTCGCCCTGGTCCGTTGGCAACCCCGTGGCGTTAGTACGACCATTGGTATAATCGATCCCCCCAGATTCGTCGATCTGGCCGGCCATGAATGGCGGGATCGGGTAACGCTCGTTGTTGTCATTCGCGTAAATCTTGCACGATGTGCCGATCCCCTTCAGGTTCGATCCGCAGACCAGCCGCTTGCTGAGTTCACGAGCACGCGACAAGCTCGGCAGCAGGATCGAGATCAGCAGTGCGATGATCGCAATGACCACCAGCAACTCGATCAGTGTAAACGCTCGAAATCTTTTCCTCACTGGACTATCTCCTCTTTTCAAAAGCAATGTGACGCCTCGGCCCCCAGCCATTCGCGTCGTGGGTCCACACAACTGCCCTACAACCGCGAAGGCCGCACAGGGGCTTACGCCATAAGCGCCGCCTAACCACGCACTAGAATCCTAGCAGACCGCCTGGAACTTCTATTGCCACTAGCTCCACAAAGCCGTCCGCCACCAAAAAACCTCTATCCCCTGTTACGCGCACACACTACCCTTAGCGCGCCTGCGCCCTGGAAAAAAGACCAATTATACATACAAAGCCATCGCCGGGGAACCACCAAGTCGGGAGCCGTGTATACACAACGCCAGCCCGGCCCCAATCCATGGAGCATTCCCACAACGTCAAACTACGCTGCCGCTATTTGAGCAGGATCAGGGGCGAGTCGTCCGGGTGTGCAAAGGCGGGTAGCTGGGAAGGAAAAATAAAACGATAAAAGAACGACTCCACGCCGGAATTAAAGATTGCGTGAAATAACCAGATCAAAGACCGAAACCGGTTTGCTAGGCCGAATTCGCGCTGGCCGCCCTTCTCTGCAGTGTCCCGCTCTGCCCCTATTTTTGAGCAATAGTTCTCCTACTCTTATACCAAGTATACTCGGACCTGTAGCCATTGTCAATTCGACTTTCACAAAATTTCACTTCTTAAGGATCACCCAAGAACGGACCTTTAGGCTATGCTCCGGGGTGCACCCCCTTAAACATCGAAATGCGGGCTGCACGACGGGTGGACCGCCCTCTCGTCAAATGAGGGTTGATCGAGCCGCAGGCCTGATTAGGCGAGGCGTAGCACGCGAAAAACATCGGACAAGCCGCCGGTGACGGCTTGCAACCCTACGCTGGTTGCCGCGTTTCTCAGCGCTCACGGTGATCCAGGCCCCGCATCGATGCTGCTACTCCCGCTTTGCTGCATTATCGGAAGTAGGATTGACAGTGGGACTGGCCTCCGCTACGGTGCGGTGGAGTGACCCAGAGAGGGCTTTCCGTGTCGATAGAGAACTGGTCTGACAGCATCGTGGTCGTTGATCTGCAGGACGACCCTGGCCTGACCGACGATTTAACAGGCCTGTTCGATCAGTTGGACAAGAAACCCGTCGTCGACGTGGTTTTGGACTTTGCCGGCGTGAGCTACCTGAATTCGTCGAATATCGCGAAGCTATTGAAAGTCCGCAAGAAGCTCATCAGCGACAAGCGCAGACTGGTGCTTTGCGGCATCGATACCAATGTGTGGGGGCTGTTTCTGGTCACGGGGTTGGACAAAGTGTTCGAATTCACGGACAGCGTTTCGACGGCGTTGGCCACCGTCCAGCTCGGCGCGCAGGAATCCGGGTAGGCTCTCGACGACCTGGCAGCCCGGCGCTATCCTTGTCCCGCCCCGGCCATCGAATCAGCGGAACCGATACCCCCAGAGAACGCATGCCATGGCTGAACCCAACGCCATCCGTTTGGAAGAGCGAGAGAGCGGCACCCGACGGGTTCGGTATGTCCGGGATATCGACAAGATCCCCAACATTCCGCCCGAGGAGCGGGCCCGGCTCAAAGCCGTCGCCAAGCGTTACGTCTTTCGAGTCAACGATTACTACCTGGGTTTGATCGACTGGAACGACCCGAACGACCCAATCAAACAGTTGATCATCCCGCGCGAAGAGGAGCTCAATGACTGGGGCCAGCTTGACGCCAGCAACGAGCAGGCGATCACGGTTGCGCGGGGCGTCCAGCACAAATACGCACACACCGTGCTGCTCTTGTGCAACGAGGTTTGTGGCGCCTATTGCCGTTACTGCTTTCGCAAACGGCTGTTCATGGACGACAACGACGAGGTAACCAACGATGTTTCGGAGGGCCTGCGTTACATCGCCGATCATCCGGAAGTCACGAACGTGCTGCTGACAGGCGGCGACCCGCTGCTCATGAGCACCCGCCGCCTGGTTGAGATTTTCGAAGCGTTGCGAGCGATCCCCCACGTTAGGATCATTCGCATCGGCACCAAAATGCCCGCGTTCGACCCCTGGCGTATTTTGAGCGACGACAAGCTCCGTGAAGCGTTTCGTACCTTCTCAGGCCCTCAAAAGCGGATCTACTTGATGGCCCACTTCGATCACCCACGGGAGCTGACCGACGTGGCGGCGGAAGGAATCGATTGCTGTGTTCGCGACGGAGTGATTTGCTGCAACCAGTGCCCGATGATCAAGGGAGTCAACGACTGCCCGGACGTGCTCTCGGAATTGTTTCAAAAGCTCTCCTGGATCGGTTGTCCGCCCTATTACCTGTTTCAGGGCAGGCCAACGGCGGGCAATGAGCCCTATGAAGTGCCCATCGTTCGCGGCTGGCGCATTTTTCAAGAGGCTCTTCGTCACGGCTCGGGCCTGGCCCGACGAGCGCGCTTCGTCATGTCCCACGAAACCGGAAAGATTGAAGTCCTCGCGGTGGATGAAAAAAAAATCTATGTCCGTTACCACCGCGCCAAAGATCCGAACGATCGTGGCCGCTTCATGATCTACCAGCGCAACGACGACGCCTACTGGCTCGATCAGCTCGAACCGGTGGAAGGGACCAATACTCCGAGGTTCAAACCCTCCTCTCCGTTTGAGGTGAACGAGGGCCCGGAGTAGTCTGCCGCGAGTGGGCGGCCGTGGAGCCTGGAGCAGTGTGGCGGCAACCCGGCTTGAGTCTGCTTGGTTCTTGGCGGTGTTAATGTGACTACTGACCTATCGAGGAGTCTGAACCTCAACATCCGGGGCATGGGCCAATCCGCGACCCTGACGATCAAGGAAGCGTGCGGCGAGCTGCGCAGGCAGGGGCGGCAGGTCTTTGACTTCGGGCTCGGGCAATCCCCGTTTCCGGTGCCGACGCGCGTGGTCGAGGCGTTACGGCTTGCGGCGCCGGAGAAGGACTACCTCCCGGTCGAGGGGCTATGGGCGCTGCGCGAGGCGGTTGCCGGCTTTCATCGCCAACAAGATCAGCTCGACGCCCACGCCGACCGCGTGCTCATCGGACCGGGCTCGAAAGAGCTGATGTTCCTCCTGCAACTCGTCTTTTACGGCGAGATCATCCTCAGAACCCCGTGCTGGGTGTCGTATGCGCCTCAGGCGCAAATCATTGGTCGGCGGATCAACTTCATTCATACCTCATTCGATTCGAAGTGGAAGGTCACAGCCGAGCAGCTCATGCGATCCCTCGAAATCGAACACGATGACACGCGGCCCCGCCTGTTGATCCTGAACTATCCGATGAACCCCACAGGCCATACCTATTCGGTCGGTGAATTGAAGGAGCTGGCGGACGTCGCAAGGAAGTTCCAGCTCATCGTCCTTTCCGATGAAATCTACGGCCGGCTTCATCATCAGGGTGAGCACGTTTCGATCGCCCGGTTCTACCCGGAGCGGACGATCGTCAGCTCCGGACTATCCAAATGGTGCGGCGCCGGAGGGTGGCGGCTTGGGACGTTTACGTTTCCGAAGGAGTTGTGCTGGCTGATGGAGGCGATCGCGGCCGTCGCCAGTGAGACTTACACTTCGGTCTGCGCTCCGATTCAGTACGCGGCGATTCAAGCGTTTCACGGCGGCGTGGATCTTGAACGTTATCTCTGGCATACGCGGCGCCTCCTTGCGGCGTTGGGCCGACAGTGCGTCGACATTCTTCAAGAAGCGGGGATTCACGTGCACCCGCCGGTCGGCGCGTTTTATCTGTTCCTGGACTTCTCTCCGCTGGCGTCGGATCTGAGCCGGCGCGGAATTAACACGGGCGCCGCATTGTGCAGCCGACTGCTGGAAGAGACCGGCGTGGCTCTCCTGCCGGGAGAGGTCTTCGCCCGCTCACGCGAAGAATTGACCGCACGGCTTTCCTATGTTGATTTTGACGGCGCAGCCGCCCTGGCCGCCAGTGAGAACATCCCCCTGGACGAGCCGCTTCCGAGTGACTTCTTACGCCGGTGCTGCGCCAACGTGATTGAGGGTATTGAACGAATCGCCCAATGGGTCCAACGTACATCGTAGGCTTTGTTTCGAGCAACCGGTTCCCAGGTTGGAGGCGGGTTCGTTTACGCCCTTGCAAGCCTTGGCCGACACCTCATAATGAAGCCATGAACCCTTTCGACCGTTGGACCAACCTTTGCCAAATTGCGATGCTGGCCGTGCTGAGCGGCTGCGCTGCGTCAGGTCCCGTTGCGTTGCGCTATACCGTTAGGACGGCGTCTTCGGGCGAGTTGGACCGCGCGTGGGAGGCGTCGGCAGCCACCCTGAACGCCTTGGGATACCAGGTCGACGATCGCGATCGCCGTAGCGGCGTGCTCATCGCGGAATCCAGCGAGAAGAAAACTGTCAGCGCCTCCAGCAGCGCGCGGGGGCGGTCCCCCGTGCGGATTCGGCGTCGGGTTGAGCTGCGCGTGAAACCCCTATCAGCCGGGGTCAAGATGTTCTGCCAAGTGGTTATTCAACACCAGACGACGGAAGCCCATCGGTGGCTTGCCTTCGACCGGACCAGCTCGGACATGCCTGGCCGCACACCGATTGAACGGGATGCAGCCACCACAATCGAGCAGAACACAGTGTGGGAAACGGTCCGTCGCGACAAAGTGGCCGAACGTGCCATCCTTGCAGCCATTCTCGACCGTATGCAACCCCCGCCGCACGAGCGCCCTGAAGCAGGTTGATTCATCGAGCTGTGCTCGGTGGTTGGCTGAAGGAGCCGTGTCGGCAACGCAAAGGCCTATCAGTCTTGAATCCGGCAATCGGTCGCTCCCGCGAGGATCGACCCCTGCCAGGAGAGCTTGAGCCGTCGAGCGAGTAGACCGGCGGCGAACGTAAATCCGGTTACGCATGCTCGAACAACGCCGGTGCAGGCAAATGCTCCGAACAGAAAGATGAATGGATGAACCGGAATCGCATACCTTGGGATGGTCCCGCCCAGGTTGGCCGAAATGAAGATGTGCAGGAAAATGACCATCGCGGGGATCAGCCAGGTTACCCGATTCGGCATGGCGAGCGACGCCACGCCGCCGAGTAAGCAGAACCACATGAATTCCTCATAGGGATGATCCAGAACGCCGGTCAGTGATGGACCCCGCTCGACTACTCGTCGGTGCCCGCGCATCCACCCGCTCCAAAAGTGCGAAGCAGGCGGGCCCTGCGCGGGGGACGGCAAGTACTTATCCAGAGTCTCTCGTCCGACGAGGCTGGACATCTGAGCACGGGCCGCTTCCAAATCGAACAGTTCGTCCTGTGGCACTCCGAGGCCGACACGATAGTACGGATCCGGAATAATGAAGCTTCGGTAGGCGTGGCGCACGCCATGGCTGAGGATCAGGGCTTTGTTGTCCAGTATTAGGTCCATGGCCGCCTCATTCATGACGTCCGCGGCTTCAAACCACGACGTGCCATGAACGCTGCGGTATGCGAAGTTGATGACGTAGTGCTCGCGCAGCTCCACAGTGGGTGAGAGCAAACCGTCGGCCTTGGCCTGTTTCAACGCGGCCCGAAGCTTCGCAAGCGCCTCGCTGTGCGGAGAATGCAACCGTTCCACCTTCACCGCTCGATAGAACAGCACCTGCGATCCCTGACAAGTCATGCGGAAGTGGCCGGTCGTTCGATAATTGTTGAACATCACGGGCAGTGCCAGAAGCATCGGCGGTAGGACCGCCAGGGCGGCGGCTGCAGTGCACCGACGCAGCGAGCGGGCGGATGTGAGTCCCGATTGGCGGTTGAAGCACCACGCCCGGTGCGCAGCCACGCAGACGCATAGAACGACCATCACTTGTCCGATTCCTTTGGTGAGCAAGCATAGCCCAGCCGCGAAAGACGCCATCGCCAGGCTTGAGCGCCCGCCAAATCGGTGGTGGCGCACCAGGAAGTAAACGCACGCACTCAGCACAAACGCGTAGGGAACTTCGGTGAGCACCGTGCCGGCGTAGCCGCGCAGATAGGGGCTCAGCGCGCATAGGAGTCCAGCGACAAGTACAAATGCTCTTCGAGGCCAGAGTGTCCAGGCCGTCAGCGCGGTGAGCACGATCGTTGCCGCCACCATGGCCTGCTGGATCACCATTATGGCTGTGGGGCTGGAGTGCCCGAACAGGCGGAAGATCAGGGCCAGCAGAAGGGGATAACCCGGAAGACGGAATTGATGAAGCTCGTGATCGAGATCGAACGCCTCGGCGAGGGAAGCGGCGAGCTTGATGTAGAGGCCGGAATCGGTAGCGACCCAAAGCTGTGTCGATAGGCATGTCCAAGCGCCAGCCCCGAGCGCGACAAACGCCACGATGGCCACCGCCGGAACCGCCCGGACGATTGAAATGGCATGAGAAGACTTTGGCTGCCGCATCTTGGCCCCTGCATCGGGCAAAAGAGGCTCTATCTCACTTCTCATCCGACCACGTCATCCCGCTAGAGCGCAAAGGAACCGCATAGATCATTTTTGCGATACGCCGGGGCGCTCTTGCACGGTTCGAGACCCGTCCCGCCGGGCTCCATCCGGTGAATCCTCTATCCGCTCGTCCGGCGGGCGCTGCAAACGCATGACGTTCCGCGCGGGTTCCTGACGTTGGTCCAGCAATTGAACGCCGGCCCCGGCTGGGTCAGACGCCGGTTTCGCGCTGAGCGCCGGGAACAGATTTCCAAGGCGAGTCCGCAGTTTCTGGAACCAGGAGGCGCCGTCCTGGGTCATCCCGTGGGCCGGGTTGGGCGTCATCAGAATCCAATGATGGAAGCGACGCAACAGAAATTTCAGATGGCGGTACGACCGGATGGCCAGGACGTTGCGCACAAAGGTCGTCGGCCTGAGATAGAAACCGAGAAACGCGCGGCGCTTGAGGCTCAGCAATTCTTTCCGGGTCATGGTCTTGGGCGTGTACGCTGCGGTCATGAACAGAAAGCTGTCCCAATCCACGTTTTTGATCTCGCCGGATTGGACGAGTTCCCGGTAGCTTTGCGTGCCGGGCAGAGGCAGATAAGTAAAGAAATTCGCTCGCAGCAAATCCAACTGGCGCGAGAGGCGAATGGTGTCCTTGATCGTTTGCTTGGTCTCACCTGGAAAGCCGAGGATGAAAAAGGCCGCCACGTCCAGCCCGTGACGGCGAATGCGCGCGACGCACTCGCGTATCTTGGCGACTGTCATGACTTTTTTCATGTCCTTAAGAATGCGGTCGTTGCCGCTCTCGACGGCCACCGATACGACGTAGACCCCGGCGGCCCGCATCAGCTCCAGCAATTCGTCATCGAGCCAGTCCATGCGGATGCCGTTGGGCATGGCGAGGCTGATCCCAAGATTCAGGTCGATGATCATCCTCATGACACTCTTGGCGTAGTCGATGTCCATGGTGAAGTTGTCGTCGACGATGTGGATCTCGCGGATGCCGAAGCGATGGTAGAGTCGCAGGATCATATCGCGCACGTACGCCACGCTATGATGACGCAGCTTCTTGCCGGAAATGATCGGCGCCGAGCAGAACGTGCAGGAGTAAGGACAGCCTCGGGTCGTGATAATCGGGCAAATGGGGAACTGTTCGTAGAACGCCCCGTGTTGAGATTCGGGGTACGTGTCAGGGCGAATTAAATCCAGAGCGGGAAGGCCCAGCGCGTCCAGGTCCGACACGAGCACTTGCGGATTCGTGATGATCCGTTCGTTGTTTCGCCAGACCAGGCCGGGGATATCCCCATAAGCGCTCGATCGGCCGGCCTCGAAGGCATTCAGAAAACGCGGGAAACTCAGCTCGCACTCACCGCCGAATCCGAAGTCCAGGTTCATGCCGAAATCGGTCATCGCACCGATGGAGTCGGAGGACATATGAGCCCCGCCGACCACGGTGACGATCTCGCGGGAGATCCCTTTTACTTCCTTCAGAATTCTACGGACCTGAGCGATGTCGAACGTATAGCATTGCACGCCCACCAGGTCGGGCTGCGTTACCTCGACGACCTTGGCAAACTGCGTGGGGGTCGTCTGAGCCTTAATGCAGTCGAAGATGTCCACGTCGTGATCTTTTCGGATTTGCTGGGCAAGATAGCCCAGGCCGAGCGAGGGTTGGATGTGATCGCTCAGATTGTTCGGCTTGACAAGAAGAACGCGCAAGGAAACTCTCCAGGGGGTCCAGGCCTAACGGTGCAGGAGCGCAGAGATCACCTCTGCGGCACCCCCGGCGCGTGTTATCGGCATGGACCGGGGCCGCCTGAAGGATCGAGCCCGGTGGTAGAGCGGGAAAGTCTTCGCTCAAGCGATCTTGACGACGAGAATGGTGATATCGTCGGATTGGTCAGCCAGGCCAACGAATCGGCGTACGTCCCAGAGGAGCTGCTGGGCAAGCTGCTGAGCGGGCAGGGATTGATGTTTGCGGATGGAGTTGAGCAGGGAATCCCATCCGTAGGCTTTATCCGAAAAATCGATGGCTTCGATGACGCCGTCCGTCACCAGTGCGAGGATATCACCCGTTTGGAGCGCCAACGTTTGCTGTTCGTAGGATTCGTCGGTTTGAACGCCGATGACCATGCCGCCGGTGGTCAGACTGGTAAATTGGTCGTCGCGCAGAAGCAGCGGCGGCGTTTGGCCCGCGTTGCAGAAGGTCAGCGACCGCCCGTCACGCGCCAGCGCCCCGAAGAACACGGTGGCAAATTCGCTGATGAGGGTGTCGCGGCACAAATGCCGGTTGACCTTTCCCATAATACATCGCAGGTCGACGGCTTCAGCAGCGGCCGATGGGTTGGGTGTCTGCTGTTCGGCGTGGGCGCGAAGCGATGCGCGGACCGAGGCCATCAACAGCGCCGCGGGCAGCCCCTTGCCCACGACGTCCGCAATACAGATTCCGAGAGATCCGTCGGGAAGGTCGAAGAAGTCGTAAAAGTCTCCACCGACGGTCAGAGAGGGATCATACACACATCCGAATTCCAGGTTTGCACAGGGCGCCGGCTGGCTGGGGAGCATACGCCGTTGGATTTGCGCCGCGGCCTTCACCTGTCGTTGGAAGTGATCGGTCGCCGCCTGCTGCTCGTGGAACCTGGCGTTGATGATGGCCGACGCCGCTTGCGAGCCGATGGATCGCAATAGCTGCTGCTGTGACTCGCTGAACCGATATCGCTTCCCGGTATAGACTCGAAGCACGCCGATCGTTTGTCCTCGATAAGTCATCGGCGCGCACAGCCCGCTGACGATGCCCTCACGCCGGGCATTGTCGGGATAGCGCGTACGCGGATCATTCGGCATGTCCTCGATGTACACGATCTGCCCGCCGAACGCGTCCGCGTCGATCCTGTTCTCGGCGAGCATGACGGGGCCTTTGTTCAGGTATTCCCGAGAGAGATTGTGCACCGCCTGGATCACCAGCTCTCCCGAGTCCTCGTCGAGCAGTCGGATCGCACAAGCCTTGACCGGCATCGCTTCCACCACGCGTTGCACGGTCAGGTCGAGAATCTGCTGTAAATCGAGCGTTCCCGCAAGCAGGTCAGCCAACCCATGAACGACGCGCAGATCGGTCAGTTGCTGACCGATCCGATGAGCCTGCGCGTACAGCGTGGCCACGGTGTCGGCCAGAAAGTCGGCGAACTCGCGGATCGCCTCCGGGGTTCCGCCGCGCTGCGTGAACTCCGGGTGGACCGTTGCGCGAAGCTCCTCGTAGTCGAGCTCGTACTCGGTCGCCATCGCCCGCAAGGTTTTCTCTGCGGGGGCTTGAGCCGATCGAGTTCCCACGACCAGAACAGCCAGACGGCGGCGATCATGCATGATCGGCGAAGAATGAAGAGACATCCCCTGGTGACACGGGATGGGAACGTCCGTCAGCGCCGCCTGTGCGCATTGGCGGAGGCTCGCCTTCCACCCTTGCCGACCTCGCGGCGACAGCCCGATCAACGCGATCCCGAAGA
>JADFMZ010000358.1 GCA_022563615.1 Planctomycetota bacterium | reverse complement strand
GTGCGATGCAATCCACAAACAGCGGGATGACCCGTTCCATGCGCTTGAGGTCGTTATCGTATCGCCCGTAAACGTTGCTGAAGCGGAACACCATAAACGGCAGCTTGTAGCACTGGGCGTAGGAATAGATTAGCGCCTCACCGGCGATTTTGCCGGCACTATAGGGGCTCTCAGCCACCACGAAGTCGGCGGCTGATTCATCGGTGACGTGTCGATGAATATCACCGTACACTTCGCGCGAGCTGGCGAAGATGATTGGAAGCTTGTTACGCCGGCAATAATCAAGCACGGTAAAGAGGATGGTGATGTTGTCCATCGCCCGCTGGGGATGTTCGACCAGCTCGAAAACCTTGGCGTTGGCGGCGAAATGCAGAACCAGGTCGAACCGGCCGCCATCCGGCATATCCTCAAAGGGTGTTCGCGTGAGATCCCGTTTGATCGTTTCGATCTGATCGGTCCACTCGTTGGCCCGTTTGTCAATCCCGACGACCTGATCTCCACGGTCCAACAGCGCAAGGCCGACGTTGGTCCCGATCTGGCCGCTGGATCCGGTGATAAGAATATTCATAGGCAACCGTAAGCAGAGAGTAATGAATCCGAAAAGAGCATCACCGGTAGTGTCGCTCGATCCGATCGCAAATCAAATGGTAGGCCAGTTGGTGGGCCTCTTGAACGCGGTCGCTCGATTCGTGCTCGACGATAAAGCACAGATCGCAGCGTTCCTGGAGCGGCTGCCCGGAGCGCCCGGTGAAGCCGACGGCAGTTGCCCCAACCGCTTTGGCGGCCTCTACGGCCCGCAACACGTTCTTGGATCGGCCCGATACGCTCAACGCCCAAACAATGTCACGCTGGGTTACCAAAGCCTCCACCTGCCGCGAGAAACAATACTCGGCGCCCAGGTCATTGCTTACCGCGGTCAGGACGGAACTGTCCGTCGTCAGCGCGACGGCAGGCAGCGCCCGGCGATCGTGTTTGAATCGCCCGACCAGTTCAGCGGCGATATGCTGGGCGTCGGCTGCGCTTCCACCGTTGCCCAACACGTAGAGCAGGCCTTTTTTCTCAAAGCACGCGAGAATCCGATCGGCGATTTCTTCGAGCAAGGGCGTCTGGCCGGCGATCGCGCCCACCACGCGTTGATGCTCGACAATCTGATCCTGCATGAGGTCAACCCTTCCTTGCGCGTCGAGTTTCAGAAGCGATGCGACTAGGATTCCGATCCGAGATTCCAACCTGAGCCGCAGGCTTTAGCCTGCGCGATATCACCATCTCCTGTGATCGCCCATAACTTTCGTGCGATCGCGCAGGCTTCTTCCATCATGCCTGCGGCACAGATCGTCGCAAATCCGGGGGAAGCGTGGCATCAGCTTTGCGATCGAATCCGTTCGACCAAGGCCGTCGTACTGTAACCCTCGACCAGCGGCATCAATAGAACTTTTCCTCCGGTGGATTCCACGAAGTCGCGCCCGACGACGCCGGTTTCGGCCCAATCCTGGCCCTTGATTAGTACGTCGGGACGGAGCTTGCGGATCAAGGCTTCCGGGTCAGCCTCCTCGAAACCTACGACGTAGTGGACGCATTCCAGTGCGCCGAGAACGGTCGCGCGATCCTCAAATGGGTTGATGGGGCGTTCCGAGCCCTTACCCAGCTTGCGAACCGATTGGTCACGGTTCAGGCCGACCACCAGCACCGAGGCCTGCTGACTGCACCGTTTCAGGAAATCCACGTGGCCGGCATGGAGGATGTCGAAGCAGCCGTTGGTAAACGCAACCGTCTGGCCGCGATCGCGTCGAATACGCAGCTCAGCCGCCAGGTCGTCCGCCGCCCGAAGCTTTCCATTGCGCTGGAGATCCTCCAACCTAAGCTCAGCCAGAATCTCGTCGGCGGCAATCGGAACGCACCCAAACCGCTCGACCTCCAGCCCGCCGGCGATGTTGGCGAGCTTGACCGCGCTGACCAGGTCAGCCCCGGCGGCGACGGCGGCGGCGAGCATGGCCAGCACCGCGTCACCCGCCCCGGTGTTATCGTACACGCTCCTTGGAACCGTCTGCAGATGACTCCAGGGGCGGTCCGCTTCGGCAAGTACTGCCCCGTCCCGATCCACCGTCACGACGACCGCCCCAACGCGCAACTCGGCACGAAGCACTTCGGCGGCTGTCCCAACGGCCTCGAGAGATTCGAAACGCCGACCGGTCACGAGCGACAGCTCCTCGCGATTCGGGGTCAGAAGATCCGCACCGCGGTAGCGATCATAACTGGCCAGCCGCCCGGGATCGACCAACACCGAACGCTTCAACCGATGAGCTTCGGTCACGATCGCCTGAACCAGCGGCTGCGTAACCAGACCCTTGTCATAATCTTCGATACAGACCACATCGACCTGAGCGACCAGGGCGCACGCCTGCTGAATCACTCGCGCAGCGTCCGCCTCCGGCAGCGGACTGGTATCCTCCTCATCGAAGCGAAGAAGCTGTTGCCGATGGCGATGTTGGGCCAGGCCTATCAGCCGCGTTTTCGTCGTGGTCGTACGGCCATCCATGGTCACTACGGCGGGGCCGTCAACATCCAATTCCGCTAGTAGCTTTCGGAGTGTTCGGCCATGCGAGTCGTCTCCCACGCAGCCGCAGCAAAGCACATGGCAGCCCAACGCTCGAAGGCAGGCGGCTACGTTGCCGGCGCCTCCGACGGCTTCCCGCTTTTCCACTGCGCGCAGCACGGGCACAGGCGCCTCCGGGCTGATTCGCTCGGCGTCACCGTAGATGTACCGGTCAAGAATAAGATCCCCCACCAGAAGCACGCGTCGCCCGTGACACAAGCGCACCCAATGGGAAAGGTCATGCGGCATAGATCGCCCTCACGGTCCAATTCGTATCCGGGTGGATTCTACTCGAAGTGGGAGCGAGGCAAACTACCGAGGAACCTGGTGCTCAGCCACCGGTCTCGCCAACCCTAGTTCGGCGAGTTGGAGGCCACCAAGGAGGGTGGGCCATCGCTGTGGACTACGCCGGCGGGTCAAAGCGGCTCAAAGGGAGCTTTGCCCTCTGGATGGAACAACCCGCTCCCGCCGCTCCCGACGTTTCCCCATCGAACGGGGAGCCCCGTTTCTGAGCCCCCGAGAACTTCGTTCAGGACGGAAACAACGACCTGGACGCAGCGCATTTGCGCCGCGCTCCACGGCAGGCCGGCGCCTCGATTGGCCACCTCAATCCGCACCACCTTGGATCCGGGCCATACCGCTTGCTGCTCTTGCCAACGGCTGGTGTGGACGGGCCTACCGGCGGCGTCGATGTGGAAATGGTAGGGTATAGGGCCGGATCGTGCGGCCAGCAGCCGACCCGCCCTCGTCGGACCAGAGGCGGTGGTTACTTCGACCTCTTCCCATTGATCGACGTCAATTCGCCCCGGATCGCCCACCACCGAACGTGCCAGGAGAACCAACTCGCCCGGCGCGAGCACTTCGGAGGGAACGGGGTGGGAAGGGTCGATCCAGCCCAGGAGGGTTGTGGTGCCGGTCATGGCGCCGACCAGGCAAGCTAGTGTCTTGACCACCCGTCTAGGCTTGTCCATACGCGCGCACCGATTTCAAAGGCCTCACGGACCGGGGCACCGATCTCCATCCGGTGCGAGGCACGGGTTCTCTGCCCGGGCCTTGCTGCGAGCTAATTTGGATTGTGCTTTAGATCCCGAATAGCGGCGTCCTGCCTGCTACCTAATTAATCGGCGTATCGGTTTGGATTCCTTTTGGAATTCTCGGACTTGGAAACGGAGCGGTCGAAACCGATGACGTGGTATGAGTGCCTCCCTATCAACCTCCATATTTTGCGTTTCATGGGGAGGGCGAAGCTGCTACTGAACCGCCTGGCCTCTTGGCGGTTC
>JADFMZ010000039.1 GCA_022563615.1 Planctomycetota bacterium | reverse complement strand
GAGTCTCTTCAGGGGCGAGTTGGTTCGCGCGCAGCCGCCGATAGATATTCTCAACAAAGATGATTCCGTCGTCGACGACGACGCCGATGGCGACGGCCAGTCCGCCGAGCGTCATCACGTTGATCGACTCGCCCTGCCCCCACAAGACGAGTAATGCAATGGCTATGGCGAGCGGTATCGCAGTCAGGGTGATCACGGTTGTTCGCACATTCAACAGAAACAAACCCAGGACAATTGCGACGATGATCGCAGCGTCTCGCGCCACTTTGAGCACGTTATCGAGCGAATGGTTGATAAAGTCGCTCAGCCTGAGAATATGACGATTCAGCACGATGCCGGACGGCATCCCTTCTTCGATCCCGTCCAATGCCCTGTCCAGTGCTTCGGTAAGAGCCAGAGTATTGGTTCCCGGTGCTTTTTGGATGCTCAGAACGACAGCCGGTGTCCCGGCTTCAGAGGCCGTTCCACGCTTTAGCGCGGGCGCAAGTTCAACGTTGGCCACTTGTCCGATCGTGATCGGTACGCCCTCATCGTACCGGATGATTGTTGAGCGGATGTCTCTTACGCTCGTGACCCGGCCGGATTGTCGAAGCGGAATTTCCAGACCGTCGACGTTGACCAGGTAACCCGCACCGGCGGTACTGTGTGCCTGTGACGCAGCTTCGACGACATCCTTGATGGTGAGACCGTAAAGACGCAATCGATCCTGATCCACATTGACCTGATACTCGGGGAGTTCGCCGCCGATCGCAACAACTTGAGACACCCCGGGAACGCTAAGCAGACGGTTCCTCAAATCGAATTCGCCAAATGCGCGCAAATCCAGCGGACTAACACTGCCATCAGGCGAGCGAAGCGAGATCAGCATGATTTCGCCCATGATGCTCGTCACCGGCGTGATTTCAGAGTGCACGTCGGATGGCAGGCGCTCTTTGGCGAGGCTCAATCTTTCTGACACCAAATACCTCGCCCGGTAGATGTCCACGCCCCAGTCGAACTCAACCCACACGATCGAAAGACCAATTGCGCTGGCGCTGCGGACACGGCGCACGCCCGGCAGGCCGTTTACAGAGGTTTCGATGGGAAAGGTGATATACTGTTCGACCTCGTCTGCCGCATACCCCGGCGATTCTGACATAATCGTAACCGTCGGAGCGTTGAGTTCCGGGAACACGTCCATCGCCATCCTCGGCACTTCATACACCGCCAATCCCAAGGCAAGAAGCGCAACCATGATGACGAGCGAAGCGTTCTCCACCGAGAACTGCAGGAGTTTCTTAAGCATGATGGTTCTCCTCTATTTGTCTTCGCCTTCATGGAACGTCCCATCCGAGTGGAAGTGCCCGCCGGCCTGCATCTCGCCCGACGAGGAGCTGGCGAGCATCAGCGGATACACACCGCCCAAGACGATCTCGTCACCGAGCATGACGCCGCTCCTCACCTCAACCCAGCGGCCATCACTGTCGCCCAGGTCGGCCACCACGCGAATGACCTTGTTCGGGTCGTTTCGGTCTCGTTGAAAGAACACTTTCTCCAGACCGTCTCGCACGATCGCAGCCTCAGGTATGGCCAGAACATCTCCACCCTTTCCCTTCGTGAAGACCTCAAGATAGGCGGTGACACCGGCCTTTGCCCAACTCGGCAGCTCTTTGGGTACCAGGAAAATCGGTATCGTTCGGTGCGCCGCATTCGCTTGAAAACCGATCTCAATGGTTCCGTCAACGGTGTCCTGCAAGTCGATACTACCGCCGGGCGGAGGGGAAATACGGGCCGACTGACCATCAGAAAACAGAAGGATGTCCGTCTGTAGCGCGTCTCCGCGAAAACGCAATGCGGTTGGGTCGATTGTGTCCAAGACAAGTTCACCGGTTTCAGCCCATCCCAAGTTGGTTACTGTCAGTCGATCGACAATTCCAGACGCTTCCGCACGAACCGTCAGACGGTTGAGCGATCGCCACGGCGGGTCACCAGATGCAAAATGCGAATGTTGGTTGTCAAAGGGGTCGAGTTTGTCCTTCGGAATCCTTGCGAACGATGATGCCGTGCTGAGCATGACATCATAGCGAGCATGGGCGGCATCGAATTCTGCGCGGACGGACTCCAGTTCAGCGCGCAGCCGGGGTAGCGAATTGCGTTTGTCCGCCAGTTCCGCCTCCAGCGTGACCTGACGAACCTTTGCTTCGGCGAGACTTGCCATACGTTCTTCCTGAAAGGCAACCGTCTTCTCCGTCTCGTCGACCGTTGCCTCGGCGACGGCAAGGTCGGCGTGACTTCGCTTCATCGCGTTACTGGCTGCAACGAGTTCGCCTTTCAATTCTTGCCACTTAGGAGAATCGAGATAGAACAGAGGCTGGCCTTTTTCGACTCGCTCATATTGCTTTACGAGCAAATCGATTCGTCCCGGAAGCATGACGTGGTATTCTCGACGAGCCTCCGGGCGAAATTCGAATTGCCCTGGCAGGCGAATCGTGCTATTCACAGGTCGTTTTTCCACCGTCACAAACGTGATGCCCAAGTTTTGACGCACGCTCGGTGGAATATCAATCCGATTGCTCGCAGGCTCAGCGGCACGCTCGCCAGCGTGTTCCTTGTCGTCTTGGCGAGACGGCTCGCCTTGGTCGCACCCGCATAATTGTGCTGTGGAAAATACAACCATCATTGCAAAGGCAAGGGCGATGGGCCGCTTATCAATAGGCTGTCTCATCAGTTATTCTCCTGCTTGTCCACCCGTGATGGAGTAAACCATCGCGGACGGAGCATTTGCTGAAGCTCATTGGCGGCGCGCCCTTTGGCCAGCGCCGCGTCGAGCAATTCAACCTTGGTATCGAGCGAACCTGTCAACGCATCGCGCAGAAGTAGAACGTCTACCTCGCCGAGATTGAGCAGCGTTCGGCTGTCTTCCACCTGCTTCTCAACAAGCGGGGCGACGGTCTCAAGGAGGGCATTGCGCCGTTGCGAAGCGTACTTCAATCGCAGTTCCACCTGAGCGAAAGCAGAAAGCACGTTCTCGACGACCGCCTCGGCACGAACACGAGCCGCCTCGCGCGCCGCAACAGCCTCGGCGATGGCCTGTCTATTGCGATTCCACAACGGAATCGGAAGCCCGAGGCCGAGCCCGAATCGAGAGAAGCCCTCGTCCAATGAGTAGCTAGGGCCGATGTTCAGGTCTGGGTACTGGCGACGGATTTCCAATCGCAACTGTTGTTCAGCGGCCTCATAGTCCGCCTCAGCCGACTTTATCTGAGGATGATATTTGACGAGCTCATCCCGCAGGTTTTCGACCGGGAGCCCAACCAGGTCGATCGACAACTGCGGTTGAAACGAAACAGGCGAACTCGGGGCCAGCCCCATCAACGATAGCAAGGTGAGTCGGTTTTGTTGCTCCTCGTGTTCGAACGAGAGGGTTTCCGTACGCCGGCGTGCCAGTTCGATTTTCAACAAGCGGCCCTCTGTCGGTTTCATCTCACCGGCCGCAACCAACTGCACCGTCATTTCGGCGATGGTCTCAAGCTGCTCTATATAGTCGCGTGTGATCCTGAGGCGCTCCGTGGACGAAGACCATTTGAGCCAGGCCGCCCGCAGCTCAGTCACCAATTCCCATTCGCTCACAAGGATCCGGCGCCATGCTGCGCTGTACTGTGACCAACGAAGATCTTTCTCAACAGCGAGGCGCCCGGAAATTGGAATCGTGATGCTCAGGCCTGCCCCAACGATCCATGGATCATCAATGAAGTCACTTCCATCACGCCGGATGCCGAGAGGTGTGGATTCAAGCCCACCGGCGTTGATTCCGTCGATTGACGGTCCATCGAGTTTGAATCGCGCCTTTTCGCCGCGGTCGACAAAGCGAAGTACCGTCACCTCGAATTGCGGATCTGGCCACCAGCCGGCTTCCTTGGCGCTCGCAAGCGGCACTTCCGCCGCGGCGCGCGTCAAACGCAGCCGTGGATTGAAATGCAATGCAACGGCTTCGGCTTCGAAAAGCGAAAGCCCGTCGCTACTGTCAAATGGTGCATGCGGCTCCCCGGAATCCGACAAAGACGCCGCGTAGCTCTGGATCGATTCGACATCCAGCGGTCGCTCCGCCCATTGGCGAGAGTAGTCATCGAGTTGCAGCGGTAGCCGCTGGTACGATTGGCACCCGGTAATGCCCGAGATCAAGACTGCGGTAACCAAGGCAAATCTATAGTTCATCCTGTGATCCTCCGAACGATGCCGTCGATGCTACGGCGAGGTAGCCGCAATAGATCAGTCAGTGGCCATCGATGTCGCCAAACCACGTGTCTTTGCAATTGCATTCAAGATTCAACGCGCGCGCAAAACAGCAATTGTTGTTGGGAAACTGGGTAGGACGCGATTGAACGGCTACACGTCCAGAGAGAAAGGCGCGGGATCAGATTAAGAGGGGGATGTCGCTGGGGTGAGTAGGAATCTGAACAATGTCCTTGGCAACGCTGTCAGGTATTCGCGTCGATCCCAAGGCCTGCACAGAGTGTTCATACCACTGTGCAATTGCTACGGCATCCAACGACACCAATGGACCATCGTCACTCGATCGCTCGCGGCCGACGAGCATGATAGAACACGGATCAGACTCACAATCCGACTCGTGACCACAACCGCCATCGTGCGGACAGCCAGGTTCTTCGTGCGAGCAATTGGGCGCATCTGTTTCTTGGCATCGTTTGCCTTCGGGAGCACACGGATGCTCCAGCACACCCGCGACGCACAACGCGGGCATGCCCCAGAAGGACCATGCGGCAATCAAGATGGAAGAGTATCGCCGAGCCATCGCAACATTATCGACGAGCCAAGGCACGATCGTCAACCGTTTCCGCGTAACTTCGTTGTAACGATGCCCTTTGGGATGCCGGTCTCAAGGTGCTCGGTCAGTGGCCAACGGCTCCCATGAATGCCAGGCACGCTATTGTATGATCCTCCAACCGGGATCAAGGATTGACATTGGACGTCCGCTCTTACATCTTGCCGCCTCCCGAACCAGAATCGGAGGAACAGCCCATCAAGGATGATCTCACGCCCCTCCCGGCACCGGATCATCTATTTCGACCCCCGTGCCCAGAGAGTGCTCGGCCCGGTGTTGAAGAGCGATGTGAACGCGTAGCGTACCGGATCAAGTTTAGGAATTGGTGTTATGGACGAGGGCAGGTTCATCGTTAGAGGCGCGTACTGGGCAGACGGTTTCCAGTCCACCGCTGGCCATCAATACGCCCTCCGTGTATCCTGAACACTATTAGAATTCGAGTGCTAACATAGATCTGGAACAAGGAGGCCCCGCGCGGATCAACAGCCCCTCGTCTAATGCCGGGCAGCGCCTGGAAAGCGTTCGGTAGCTCGATTTCAGGCCGTGGCCAACCGAAGGGTCGCCGGGCGCTATTGCTCAACGACGAACAGAGCATCCGCGTCTCCGTTTCCTCCGGGTGATCGACCGCTTGTCCAAGAAACGCAAATAAAGCCAGCGGTGGTTTGACAGCTCCAAACAGAGAGCTATGGCCAGAACACACCGAACAACGGCGAGAAAAACGTGCGAAAGTCAGGGAATAACCATCAAGTAGCTGACCTGCTCAGGAAGCGATACATCTTGGCCTTGGCGTTAATTGCCTGCCTGACTATCTCGGGCCAAGTGACTCGACCCCTATTCGAAGCCTATAGGAACGACGCGGCCGTGATGAACTTGGCTGGCCGACAGCAGATGCTGAGCCTGAAGCTCACCCAATCAGCGTTCGCAATTGACGAAATACTCGACCATTGTTTCGGGGCGGGTTCCCCGCCGCACGTCGATTGTGATCGTCTGGAAGAACACGTCGAAGGCCTGCGCAAGACGCTGGGCCTTTGGAATCGGTCTCATTCGAGGCTCATGCAACGGGATTCCGAACAGGGGATTTCGGAAAACAACAGCTCTGAAATTGTGAGCTTGCTGGAAAAGATCGAACCCCATTATCGAGCGATGCACGAAGCGGCCGAGCGCATGTTGGGTATTCTGGACGTAGCCGGACCGGAGAATCCCAAAGAAACAATGATTCGACCGTACTTGAGGACGATGACCGCCCATGAATCGTCGTTCCTTACCGGCATGCAAGACGTTGTGATGCAATACGAGGCGGAATCGCAGATACGGGAGACCCGTGAAATATTTATTGATTGGGGTCTGACGCTGGCAATCCTTGTGTCGTTGGTCGCTACGGGTTTGATGTTATTTGCCCCGGCGATCCGCGTCATCCGCACCCAATTCGCACAGCTCGACGAAAGCAGATCGCAGTTTCGTCGGGCTATTCTTGATGCTCCGTTCCCGATCATGATCCATGCGGAAGACGGCGAAATCCTTCAGTTGAACAAGACTGGACCGAACTCACCGGGTACACGCTGGAAGACATTCCAAGCATACCCGACTGGACCAGCAAGGCCTATGGCGAACACAAGCAAGCGGTCAGGGCCGATATCGACAATCTGTATCACCTCGACGAGAGAGTGTCAGAAGGGGAATACCACATTGCCGCTCGAAACGGCAAGAAACTCATCTGGGAGTTTGGTTCGACCCCTTTAGGAAAGCTGCCCGACGGAAGGCGTTCCGTGGTCAGCATAGCCGTGGACGTAACCCATCGTAATCAGATCGCGGCGGCGCTCGCAGAGGCATCCGCCCGTGAAAAGGCGATCTTGGCATCCATCCCGGATATCATCGTAGAGGTTAACAATAACAAGGAATACACTTGGTCCAACAGGGCGGGATACGACTTCTTCGGAGATGAATTGCTTGGCAAGAAGGCCGAGTATTACTTTGAAGGCGAGCAAGAACCGTACGACCTGGCGAATCCACTGTTCGGCAAAGACGACAGCGTGATCTACGTTGAAAATTGGCAGCGCCGTCGAGACGGCGAAAAGCGATTGCTGGCATGGTGGCGCCAAGCCCTCAAGGACACCGACGGCCACGTCATTGGCGCACTTTCCACCGCCCGGGACATCACCGATCGCAAGCGGACCGAGGAACAATTGCGAGCGGCGCATGACAAACTGGAAGCTCGGGTCGCCGAACGAACTACCGAACTACTAGGCGCCAACACGAGTTTGCGACGGGAAATTGCGGACCGGGAACGCGCGGAAGAGTCCGCTCGCCTTGCTGCTGCAATGATGAACCATATGGCCGACGGCGTTCAACTCACGCGGGCAGAGACCGGCGAGATCGTGTTTGCCAATCCTCGTTTCGAGGAGATGTTCGGATACGGTCCCGGAGAACTCAACGGTAAGCCGGTTAGCATTCTCAATGCGCCCAGCGAAAAAAGCCCGGAAGATACTGCGGCTGAAATCATCCAGTCCCTTGGCCAAACCGGGAAATGGAGTGGAGAGGTTTGCAACATCAGGAAGAACGGTGAGCATTTCTGGTGCGCCGCGGCCGTGTCCACATTCGACCATGCCACTTACGGAACGGTCTGGGTGGCCGTCCACCAGGATGTCACCGAGCGCAAGCGCGCCGAGGAGGCGCTGAGGCGTACTCAACTCGCGGTCGATCACTCATCGGAGGCCATATTAAGAGTTCACGAGGATGGTCACATCTCCTACGTCAACCGGTCAGCCTGTAGCCGCCTCGGGTATTCCAATGCAGAGTTGGTGATGATGTCGATACCCGACATATCCCCGAACTACACCCACGAAGAATGGCCCGCGCATTGGGAAGAGTTGAAGCGGGCCGGGACGCTGATCTTCGAGGCACGCCACCAACGCAAGAATGGAAATGTGTTCCCTGTCGAAGTCACAACAAACCACCACGTGCACGAGGGACAGGAATACGTGTGGGCGCATGTTCGTGACATTACTGAGCGCAAGCGAATTGAAGAACAACTGCGTACGCGCGAGGCGGAACTGGCCCACGCAACGCGTCTGAGCACAATTGGGGCAACAGTGGCGGGTTTAGCGCATGAACTGAATCAGCCGCTCAGCGCGGTCTCCACCTACGCGGATGCTTGCACCAGGATGGTTGAATCTGGGAGCGACGATAAACTAGTGGAGACCCTGGTCAAGGTCGCCCATCAGGCGGAACGAGCCGGCAAGATTGTCCATCGTGTTCAACGATTCATTCGCAAGGAAGCATCTCTCAGATCGCCGGTTGACCTCAATGCTCTCATTCGTGAGACGCTTGAGCTAGTAGACCCTGAGGGGAGGTTTGACGGAGTTTCGATTTCTCTCAAACTTGACGACTCCCTGCCGCCGATCCTGGCCGACGCCATTCAGATTCAACAGGTGGTCGTAAATCTGGTTCGAAATGCCGTCGAGTCAATGGAACAGATCGACACTCGCCACCGCACGATAACGATTCAATCGAATGCACCGGTGGACGACATGGTGATCGTTACTGTATGTGATACCGGAACAGGACTTGAACCCGACGCGGCCGACCGCCTTTTCGAAGCGTTCTTTACCACGAAATCCAACGGAATGGGATTGGGTTTGTCAGTCAGCCAAACGATTATTAAAGCCCACGGCGGACAGTTGTGGGCGACACAGAACTCAGATTCGGGCACTACGTTTCATTTGTCACTTCCCATCGACCGGAGAACCACTGATGACAACCGCTAAGCCCACTGTCTTTGTCGTGGACGACGATCACGCGGTACGCGATTCCCTGCAGGTACTGTTCAAGACCGCGGGCATCGAGTCAAAAGCATATGGCTCAGCCGATGCGTTCTTATCGGCGTATGATCCCAAGCAACCGGGATGCCTGGTCCTTGATGTACGAATGCCGGGAATGGACGGCGTCGAACTACAACAGCATCTGATCTCAAAGAGAATAGCGATTCCAATTATTTTCGTTAGTGGCCATGGCGACATCCGCATGGCAGTAGAGGCCGTTCAATCGGGTGCCGTCGACTTCATCGAAAAGCCGCTCCGGCAGCAAGTCGTGCTGGAGCAGGTTCGAACGGCTTTGGCCCAAGACGCCGAATCACGACGCAGACAATCGGAGAAAGACACCATCGAAAAGCGCCTTTCAACTTTGTCCGTCCGGGAACAAGAAGTACTGAGTCTTATAATAACCGGCAATCACAACAAATCGATCGCTGCCCAACTGGGAATCAGCCACAAGACCATCGAATCCCACCGCACCAATATCATGCGAAAAACGGAGGCTCAAAACACCGTCCACCTCTTGCGAATGGTCTCAACCGCCTCTGCCAACTAGGGATAACCCTTAGACGCTCGGCACAATCCTGATCCACCGTCTTCCGGCTTAATCCGATCCATTACTCGCCCCAAATGCGATCCAGGTCGTTTGCGACCACTGAGTGCCCCTTCTCAACGGCATGCACCGTTCGAGTCACTGGCGGTGGTTGCCTCGAGCGTGAGCAGCTCTGGATCTGGGGAATGATTCCGGTACGACCCTGGCCGACCGAGGTGCCGGATAATCGCGGAGGGGTGGTCTTTTCTTCCCCTAGCAAGGCAGCACGGCAAGCTCGGTTGCTGGCGAAGCCCTAGATGGAAACGACGCTATGAGCATTTTGCAATCCGACGACGCGTTGATCGGAGAAATGTACGAAGTATTGAGCTCCGCGGAGTCCTTTGCTTCACGGAATCGAACGGACCTTACCTCCGACAATATCATCGACGCCATTATGCAGCTGCGCGCGAAGCTCATCACCGAGCGTCCTTCGCCAGGCAGCTACTCAGCCGCGCAACTCATGGCCGTGTTTGAGAACGCGCTGGATGCGGTAATTGTCATCGACGAAAAGGGCGTCATCTCTTTTTTCAATGCAAGCGCCGTACGGATGTTCGGTTACTCGGCTCGCGAGGTGGTCGGCCAGAATGTGAAGATCCTAACAGTACAGCGCAAAGTTGCTCTCCAAGCACGACCTGATTTGGTCGACGTCGATTCCCGATTTCGACAGTTTTTTTCGCGTGGTTCGCGTGTGGCAGAGCTTCGCTTCGGTGTTGTGGCGGCGGTGATAGGCGATCCACGCGGCGGCGTGCTCAAGCAGTATGCGACCAGCCCGTCGGCCAAAGCGGAGGCTCAACAGCCACTGCGACAACGCGTAGCGGACCTGATCGACCGTCAGACTCTCGGGCGGATACGGCGCTTCCTCGTGTCCAGGGGGAAAAATCGTCCGCCCTGGGCGGAGCGGAACGGTCCGTCGCGCACTCTTCTGCCGCCAGTTGTTGGCGCATCTTGTTCATAAACAGGTGACTCACTTGTGACAAATACAGGTGTCGATGGATGGATCGCCAACTCCGAACCTCGAAGTGGTCGAAACCCAACTCATCTTTTTCCTCCCGAAAGCACTGTTCAATAGGCCAGCGGGAATAGGCCACATACAGCAGCCATTCCAACGGAACACCGGCCGACGCGTTGGAAACGAAGAACTTGAGTTCGCCGCGATGCACATCGCGCGTGACGATCAACCAGTGGGCTCGCGTGGGCAGACCGTCACGCCGCATGAAGAACCGGACGGCTTTGACCTCGCGGACGTTGGCCCCTTTCTCGCCGTTCTTGATATGGATGGGTGTCCAGGCCTGTCCCTGAAACGCCGGAGAGTGAACCAGCAGGTTCCGCACTTCGCTCACCGACGCTGCCGTCGCCGAAAGCCGAGGAAGCCGGCGATTCTTGCCCTTTCGACGCATCTCCCGCGGCGTAAGCCGAACCCGAACGGCTGGTGCCTTGACCCAGCCGCTAAACGTACACGGGACTTCGGCCACATACGTTTGACCGAGTCGATCCAGTCCGTCCAGAAACCCGTAGCTGGCGCCATAGAGCTCATCAAAGGTCCATGCCGCCACCCGAATCCCGTTGCCCAGCGACCGCTTGATCTGTGCCAAAGCGATCTCGGGCTTGGAACGGTGGACCACCTCGCCGGGCATACCCACTTCCTTGCGTCGAACCGGATCGTCGGCCCAGTCCTCCGAAACGAACAGGTCGCTATCCAGAACGCAGTGAAAGCCCCACACGGCATAGCCGGTATGAACACTGACCACGCAGTTCTCCACCTTGCCCAGTGACCCGCACCACTGACGCTGAACGCACGCCGTGTGACGGCCGTCCTTGCCGCAACTCGTCTCGTCGATCACACCGATGGCCCATGGATGGGAATGATCCCGGGCGACGTGCTGTTGCAGCCGATCCACCAGCCGATCTTCGTCCCACGTCAGCAACCCCAGAAATGCCTGCAACGATCTCGGCGGCACCCCAGCCCGCAACGCCATCGGTTCGACGCTCTTGCGATGCAGATCGGACATCTGCCCGTCGACGTAAACGCTCAGATAACTCCGCGTATCACACCGCCCGAAGCAATCGCCAAACTCATCCAAGAACCGAGGCAAAGCCCGCCCCACCTTGCGAATCTGATTGACATCCATGCCCATACTCCTGCCAGGAATCCAAACCCTTGTCCTGACAGGAGTTATCGATCCACGCCCCCCGATCGCTTGAGCCTACTTTGCGCTGTACTGTTAAAGTCGCCGATCCCGAACTCGTAGGCGCCCAGGTCCACGCGGCCACAGAGGACACGGGCATGCCCGTCCAGGTCGCCCTCGCCGGCGTAAGCCACGAAGTCAGGATCGCCGGCGTTGATGAGCGGAGATTCAGCCGAAAGGCGCAGGTCAGGCACGGCCGGCCCGCGTGTCCCGTCGGGATCATTCGGCTGCACAAACAGCGGATCATCCCCGATGTTGCCGACTCCGCCGAGCAGCCCGGTCCAACCTTGAATGCACGAATAGTCAATTCCGGAAAAACGACCGCCTTCAATCTGAGCGAGTTCATCCGTAAAGGGATCGTCTGCCGGACCGGTTCGGTTTCCCCAAAGTATCGAGTTAAGGATGGTCGTGCCAACCCCCGTGATAACGCCGCCGCCTAGCGCCGACGCGCTGTTGGCCACGAGCGTGCAATTCACCAAAGTTAATGTGCCGTCGTCATGCGCAATGGCTCCGCCGAAGCCGGCGCGGTTATTTTCGAGCAGCGAATTGATGACCTTCAACACTCCTGCAGCGTTCCAGATGGCACCCCCTGTGCGAGCATAGTTGCGCTCAAGCCGACATTGTCGCAGGTGTGCTTCCCCGTAAGCGTTGGCGAGAGCGCCACCGGCCACAGCATTGTTACCCGTGAATGCGGAACCCCGCAGGCTTAGCGAGCCCCAGTTATAGATCGCGCCGCCCGTGCTCGCATAGTTACCTGAAAACTCGCAAGTTTCGAGGTCCAATCGGCCTCCGCTCAAGAGGCCGCCGCCCCAGCCCGGTGCGAAATTGTTCGTGAACACACAATCCTTAACTACGAAAGGAGGGCTCCCAAACCTAATCTCCATCCCGCCAGCGTCGCCGCTGGCGCGGTTTCTATTGAAGATACACCCGGTTATCCGCCCAGCGATCGGTCCGTCGATATAGACGCCCGCCGCCACGTTGGCGATGTTCTCTGCGAACAGGCAATCACCGATAGTGATCTCATAATCTTGGGAGTAGACGGCACCCCCGCCGTACTCAGCGGTGTTCCGAGTGAACTCACAGTCTCGCAGGGTTAATCTACGATTGCTAAAGATAGCCCCGCCCGACCGCCCGGCCTGGTTGCCATCAAACCGACATCGGCTTATCGCTAGCTCCCCGAACGCGACCAGCGCACCGCCGTTGTATTCCGCGATATTTTCTACGAATGTGCAGTCCTCCAACGTTACCTGCGCATCATAGATCGCCAGGGCTGCACCAATTCCCCCGGTATTTCCGGCGAAGGTGCATCCGGTTAGGCTCGCAGTATTGGTCCCATTAATGAATAGAGCGCCTCCTGCCTCCGGGGATACGTTCTCAACGAACTGGCACCGGATGAACCTGGGCTCCCCAGGATACTGGGAGTACATCGCGCTTCCCAGGGCACTTGGATTAACCGCTACGTTGAATTCTTGAGCAAGAATCGACCCGGTGGACGGGGCCGCACGGTTTCGGAAAAACGTGCAATCACGGATCATTGGGCTACCGCCCTCATTCAGGATACCTCCACCATAGGAGCGCGGGTAAGGATTTCCATCAGCGTTCCCACCCGTGATCGTAAGCCCGTCAAGCAGTGTGGATGCGTCGGTTCCGCTGGTTGTAACGACGTGATACGCGTTTTCGCCATAGTTGGCGAAGTCGGGTTCATCGTTAGCGTCGAGGTCGCCAGAAAGGATTGTCTCGTATCGCGCGATGTCGCGCTCGTCGGGATTGACGGCCCCCAACCCCGCGAAGCCCCCGCGCAGGGCTACGCCGCTGAGAAGTTGAAAGGTGACGCTCCGTGGATCGTCCGGATCGGTCCTTCGCGACGGGCGATAGATCCCGTCCGCCACGCGAATTTCCACACCGCCTACACCGGACGCCTCAGCCTCATCCAACGCAGCCTGCAAGTCCTCGTAGGCGTCCTCCCAGTTCTCCTTGGCCCAATCGCGGGCGTTCTCGAGGGTCGCGCGGAAGTTCTCGGGGATCAAACGGGCCTTGACGTCCTCGTCGAGGTCGCGAAGCACGTGCGCGCGAAGGGCCAGCATGTGCGTCTCGACACGAACGGCCAGGGGAGTCTCCACCATGGCCGGTCGATCGTGCCCGACCTCGTGGACGCGGTGGACGCGGTCTCCGTGAGCCTGAACGCGTCCACGTCCGATGAATACGCGAAGTCCTGCCGCCCCGAGCGCGGCGACGCCCGCCACATAGGCCACAATCCGCCGCTTCAATCCGGCTTCCCCGAATCATCGCCGTTCAATGGTCAACGCAGCCGCCACGAGTCCGGCAGGCGGCAGCGCCCGCGGCCGGTGTCGTCGAACCAGTAAACCTCAACGCCCCCGCCCGTGAGGGGCTGGGGGAAGTCGT
>JADFMZ010000357.1 GCA_022563615.1 Planctomycetota bacterium | reverse complement strand
TGTCCCTATTCCAGGCCTTCGAGGCCGCCGCATAAAGTGCAAAACTCTAGCCTAGAGCAAGCTCTATTTTTCTGTAGCGGTCCAACGACCGTTTTTCCCGGGAGATTTCCCCGAAATGGCGATACACAATAAATGAAAACGCTGTAGGTCGAGACGGCGAGCGGTTCATCCCGATACTCTTTCGCTAGAGCCGGGCCGGCGTGACGAACTCCCGACCCGCACGTACAATGGCCACATTGACCCCAACGGGGACGTAACAAAGCGGCCTCCATGCTGACAGCGAATAAGGGATCCTCCCGGCGGCTGAATCCCTGATCAATCGGATACCCCAAATGGCGCGAGTGCTAATCATCGGAAGCGGCGGACGCGAACACGCGATCGCCCAGACTCTAACTCGGTCGTCCAAGGTCGATTTGATTCTGTGCGCGCCCGGCAATGCGGGCACCTCATCGGTTGCGGAAAACGCCGGCATCAACATCCACGATCACGCAGCCCTCGTTACTTTGGCCACGGAACGGCGTATCGACCTGACCATCGTCGGGCCGGAGGCGCCGCTTTGTTCCGGGATCGTTGACCGGTTTGAAGCGGAGGGGCTACATATCTTTGGTCCGACGGCGGCAGCCGCCCGAATCGAAGGTGACAAAGCCTACGCCAAGCGGCTTATGAAGCGGGCTCATGTCCCCACGGCTGAGGGCCGGGTGTTCGAGCGATACAACGAGGCGCGGGAATACGTGGCCACCCGAGACACCGGCGTCGTGGTCAAGGCGGCGGGGTTGGCTGCGGGGAAAGGAGTTACCGTCTGCCCGGACCCGTCTGACGCGTTGCTCGCGCTCGAAAAAATTATGGTGGATCAAACCCTCGGTGAGGCGGGCGAGACGGTCGTGGTCGAGGAATTGCTCCAAGGCCCGGAGCTGTCGATCTTCGCCCTGGTGGATGGTCATACCATCTATATGTTGGACTCGGCTCAGGATCACAAACAGATCGGCGAAGGAGACACCGGGGCGAACACCGGTGGCATGGGAGCTTACAGCCCGGCGCCGATCGCCACACGCGAGGTGCTTGCCAACGTCGAGCGGCATGTTCTGGTGCCGATTGTGGACGCCCTGCGCGGCGACGGCGCGCCTTATCGCGGCCTGTTGTATGTCGGGCTGATGCTCACGGCGGCGGGCCCGAAGGTGCTCGAGTTTAACTGCCGATTCGGCGATCCCGAAGCCCAGGTGCTTTTGGCTCGATTGGAATCGGATCTGTACGAACTGCTCGAAGCCGTGGTGGAGGGACGACTGGATCAGGCCGAGGTACGCTGGAATCCGAAGCCCGCCGTTTGCGTGGTGATGGCTTCGCAGGGCTACCCGGCCCAATACGAAACGGGGAAGATTATTGACGGCCTCGATCGGGCCGGCGCGATGTCCGACGTTCAGATCTTGCACTCCGGCACGAAGCGGGTCGGCAAGAACATTGTGACCAGCGGCGGCCGCGTGCTCGGTGTGACGGCGCTGGGTTCGGACCTCGCCGACGCCCGGCAACGCGCCTACGCAGCCGTCGAAACTATTCATTTTGAGAACGCGTACTACCGGCGCGACATTGCGGAAAAGGCCCTTTCCCCAACGCAATCGACTTCATGACGTGCGCCCGCAGAACAGGGGCCGTTTTGAAAACGAGGACAACTTCTTATGTTCGACACTAACCTGGGAATACGCCTTCTCGATCGGGTCAAAAGCATTCCCATTGTCGATACGCTCAAGATCCGAATCGACGATTTCAGCGAAGGGTTTTGCAAGGCTACCGTACCCCACCAACGCTGCTACGATGGCATCTTTAAGTCCTTCCACGGCGGCCTGCTGATGACCGTGGCCGACAGCATCGCCTGCTTCGCCATTATGACCCGAACCGGACCTGATGAACCCCTCACGACGACCGATATGAATATCCGATTCCTGGCGCCGTGTTTGACCGATGTAACCGCGGTGGCCAGGGTTATCAAGATAGGCCGAACGCTCTGTCCCGTGGCGGTTGACCTTTTCGATGCGAACGGCGCGCAAGTTGCGGTTGCGCAAGTGACGTACATGCGTCTGGACAAACCGCCCGATCGATCCTGAATCACAATTCGTGATTCCTCATGGCGCCGGAGCCTCCGCGTTGAAGGCCGCGCAATGGCGCACAGGCAAAAGCGATCCGCAATCGTGCCCGACCCTATAGACACAAAGAACGATGGTAATAGCATTCTTCTTTCACCTTTTAACCTTTCAACCTTCTAACCTGTTGACCTTTTGATCTTCTAACCTTTTAATCTTCTAACCTTTTAACCTTTAGACCTTCCGTATTTGGAGCCAAAACGATGAGCGGCGAAAGCGGCTGGTATTACGAAAAGGATGGCGAAACGATCGGTCCCGTTTCGCGCAATGAATTGAACAGCGCGCTGCGCGGGACCGGTGGCGCCGGCACGCTCGTATGGGGGCCGGGAGTCGCCGAGTGGACCGAGGCCCGTCATGTGCCGGCGTTGGGAGTGGGCTCAACCTATACGGTCGCGCCGCCTAAGAGGCCCGAAAAGCGCCGGTCGGATGAGATTGACTATGAGATCTTCGGTGACGACATGCAGTTTGTGGAGGTCACACTCGATCCCGGCGAGGTCGTGGTGGCCGAAGCCGGCGCGATGATGTACATGACCGAGGGCATCGAAATGCAGACCGTCTTGGGTGATCCGAGCAAGCAGCAGGGCATACTCGGCAAGCTGTTTGACGCGGGCAAGCGTATGATTACCGGCGAGTCGCTTTTTCTGGCCACGTTCGGGGCGGCCGGCAGTAAGCGCGAGCGTGTGGCCTTTGCCGCCCCCTATCCCGGCAAGATCGTTCCCATGCACCTCGACGAGTTGGGCGGCGAGATCATCTGCCAGAAGGACGCCTTCCTTTGCGCCGCGCGCGGTGTCCAGATTGGTATCGCGTTTCAGAAAAAAATCCTGGCCGGCCTGTTCGGCGGCGAGGGGTTCATTTTGCAACGTTTGACCGGCGACGGGATAGCGTTCGTCCACGCCGGCGGAACGATCCACCGTCTGGAGCTAGCGCACGGCGAGACGCTGCGTCTGGACACAGGATGCCTGGTCGCGCTTCAGCCATCGGTGGACTACGACATCCAGATGACCGGGGGGTTCAAGAACACGATCTTCGGCGGTGAGGGTCTTTTCTTAGCCACGCTGCGGGGCCCGGGAACGGTGTGGCTGCAGTCGCTGCCGTTCACGCGTCTGGCCGGCCGAATTCTTGCAAATGTCGGCCGGAGAGGCAAGGGCGAAGGCTCGATCATCGGCGGCCTGTCCACGATCTTCGAGCGCCGAAATTAGCCGTCGGGCATCGTCCGAAGCCGCAAGCTCATCGTAGGTCTCCCAATGGCAAAGAATCTCGCAACACCCTGTGGGCATTCGACGCGCTACCCGGCCACAATAGGGAATCCGCGCCCTCTCTTGTTCACAGAATCCCAAGGAGATGCTGGCGGCGTCGAGGGCGATCGAGTAGACCCTCGTAGCCGCATCGAACCATGATGACCCGCGCCCAGGCCGATCGCGTCCACCCTGCAGCCCATGATCGGTCCAAGGCCTTTGCCGTTGCGGAAACCCACCGGTGATTCCGGGCCGCAATCGAAACTTGTAGCGCTATTTTGCCAGTTCTTGACGGACTTTCCAATCATCCGGCGGTGAGGTAGAATTGTCCGGGTAGCCAAGACGTGATTCGCGTGGATCGAAGCGCGCCCGGCGTGTCCTTTTGTGGCAAGGCTGAAATGCGCGGGTTGCCGATCCGTGAGAGTCAGGCCGAGACGGCGTCGTTTGCCCGGTGCGCAACAGCCGATTCATAGGCCGCTCGAGAACAAGAAACGACGGGGCGTGGCTCAGTCCGGTTAGCGCGCTTGACTGGGGGTCAAGAAGTCGGAGGTTC